>CALCSA010000317.1 GCA_937894185.1 uncultured Clostridia bacterium
ATGTTGCCCAGCATGACATCAATGTTGTGGTACTGATGCTTTTCGATAATCTCCAGCGCAGTGTCGTAGATATTCTGAATGGGACAGATCACAACAATATCTTTCATCCTCAGCCCCCGTTTCTGTTGCAATGGCATCTTAAATCCAGCATACCACAAATTACAAAGGATGCAATTCCAATCTGTGGGAAAGAGGCTTCTGCCGCCGGGGGGGGACCGGTGGCTAATTAAAAAGCTAAAGACGCAGAAATGGCGGACGTCTGCTTCGTCCACCATTTCTGCGTCGGATATGAAACGGGCAAAGAGCCCTGCGGATTTGTTAGTTGGTGCGATTGTACATATCGATCTCGGCATTGATCTCCTCGCACATGGTCTTGATCACCGATTCGGGGGAAGCGGAAGGATCGTTGATCATGGTCTCGATGCCGTTCTCGATGATGACCCGAGCCTGAGGGAAGACGCCCATAACGCCGCCGGCGCAGTTGGGCTTGGAGCCCTGCAGAGCCTCGATGGCAACAATCAGCTCAGGGTTTACGTTGGTCAGGTAGTCCTTGTAGAAGTCAAGCTCCAGAGCGGACTTGCGAATGGGCAGATAGCCGGTGCCCATGGACCACTTGGCCTGTTCTTCGGCGCTGGTGACAAACTTGATGAAGTCCCAAGCGGCCGCGGCCTTGTTGTCGTCGCCGTTATCCATCAGCCACAGAGATCCGCCGCCAACGGAAACGCCGCCGGTATCCCCTGCGTTGACCTTGGGAACAGGGGCAAAGCCCACCGAGAAGCTGCCTGCTGCCGCCGCGGAAACGTCTACGTAAACCGAGCAGCTATCCAGAATAAAGCCCACGTTGCCGGTGGCAAACTGCTGCTTGGACTCGTTGGTTCCCTTGCCGTAAGTCTGGGTAAAGGGGGCGTCGGCAATGGGCTTCCACTTGCTGAGAATGTTGAGAGCAGCATTATTTTCGTCCATAATTACCTTGGTGGCCCGATCGTTGCGGCCGTTGCCGTTGTCTACCAGTTCCAGCTCCTGCATGGAAATCAGCTGCTCAAACACCCAGCTGTAGTTGGTGAAGGAGCCGCCCACCTGAAGCCCCGCGTCGGCAATGGCCTTGGCGGTGTTCAGACAGTCGTCCATGGTGGCAAAGGCGGTTTTGGGGTCCAGATTGGCCGCCGCCAGAGCTTCCTTGTTATAAACAATGACGGGGGAAGAGCAGTTAAAGGGCATGGAGTAAAGGGTGCCGTCAACCAGGGCGTAGTAGGCCAGAATGTTTTCCTCATAGTCGGAAATATCGTAGTTGTCGGCGTTGATAAAATCCTGCATTACGTGGATATTGCCGTTGTCGATCATCCAGCGGGTGCCGATGTCGTACAGCTGCATAATGTCGGGACCGCTTCCCGCGGGGGTGGCCCGCAGCTTGGCCATGGCATCGTCGTAGTTGCCCTGATACTGGGCTTCTACCTCGACCGCATCCTGAGAGGTGTTGTAGCTTTCTACCATTTTATCCAGATATTCGCCGTTGCGGCCGCCCATGGCGTGCCAGAAGATGATCTTGATTTTGCCGGCGGAGGTGTCCGCCGTGGTCTGGGGAGGCGCGGCGGGGGCGGCGCTTGCGCTGCTGCCGGCATCCGGGCTTTGGGAAGGGGCTGTCGAGGGGCTGCTGTTGCCACCGCAGGCAGAGAACAAGGAAACACACATAACCAGTGCCAGAAGTAGTGCAAAGGTACGTTTGCTCATTTTTCTTCTCCTTTTCAGTCAGATTGATTATATACAAGCCCTATCGGTCACCCCTTGACCGATCCGGCTGTCATACCCTTGACAAGATATTTCTGCCCAAAAATAAACACACAAACTGCGGGAATCAGAATCATCACCGCTCCCGCCAGAACCACACCGTAGTCTACTGCCTCTGCCTCCCGCAGGATGCTCATACCCACCTGCACCGTGCGCATGTTGCTGGTGTTGGTGACCAGCAGGGGCCACAGGAACTGGTTGTAGACTTGAATGAAGATGTATACGCCCAAGGAGGCGACGGCAGGCTTGGAGATGGGCATTACGATGCTGAACCAGAACCGCAGATGGCCGCAGCCGTCTACGGTGGCGGCTTCGTGAAGCTCCTTGGGAATGGTCAGAAAGGACTGCCGCATCAAAAAGATGCCCATAGCGGAAGTGAGATAGGGAGCCACCAGCGCAAAGTAGGAGTCGGACAGCTTGAGCTGGGAAATCGTCAGGTAGTTGGCGATGATAATGGAGTCCGCCGGAATCATCATGGTGGCCAGCACTGTCAGAAAGAGAACCCGCTGCCCCCTGAACTTGAAGAAGGAAAAGGCGTAGGCCGCCAGAGAGCAGGTGATAATCTGGGATAGGATGACAATGGCGCAGACGATCAGGGAGTTCCCCAGAAAGCGGAACAGGGGAATGGATTCCAGCACCTTGCGGTAGGTGTAGGTGACAGGCTGGTGGGGAATCAGGTGAGGCGGGATAGAGGCCAGCTCGCTGGGGCCCATAAAGCTGAAGGAAATCCCCAGCAGAATAGGGGAGATCACCAGCAGGCCCACCAGTAGCTTGCCCAAAAAGGAAAGGGCCTGCAATGTCTTTACCTTACTCATTGATAATGCACCACCTTATCCTCGGCTTTAAACTGGATGAGGGTGATGATCAGAATGATGAGGAAGAGTACCACCGATTGGGCAAAGGCGGTCTCGTACCGGGAATCCCGGATAGCCGACTGGTAGATGGAGTAGATCAGCACGTTGGTGGAATAGCTGGGCCCTCCGTTGGGGGTCAGCAACCGAATCTGGGCAAAGGATTGGAAGGAGGTGACGATGTTGAGGAAAATTACAAAGAAAATTTGGGGGGAAGCCACCGGCGTCACAATCCGAAACAGGCGGGTGAAGTACCCGGCTCCGTCAATGCGGGCGCTTTCGATCAGATCACCCGGCACGTTGCGAAAACCGGTGAGCAAAAAGATGAAGTTGGCTCCCACATTCAGCCAGATGGTGACGATGGCCACCGCGGTCAGGGCGTATTTGCTGTCCAGCAGCCAGCGGATTTCCGAGTTCAGAATCCAGTTAACAATGCCGTTGCGCCCGGAAGAGAGCAACATAAACCAAATGACCGAAGCCGGGGCCGAGGCTACCGCCATGGGCAGGGAGTACATCACCTCGTAGATGCGGCTGCCCCGCATCCGCTCGCTGGCCAAAGCCGCCAGAAAGAATCCGATGATAAAGGTGGGAATTCCCACCATGGGGGCAAAGATAAAGGTGAGCTTGAGGCTGTTGCGAAACTGGGAGGATTTAAACTGCCGTATGTAGTTTTCCAGCCCCACAAACTCTAAGGGGGTTCCTCTGGTATCCGTAATGGTAAAGGAGTAGGACACCGTTTTAATAAAAGGCCAAAACACAAAAATTGCAAAGACCAGCATACAGGGAATCAGGTACAGGTAGGGAGCCGCCTTGCCTGCACCGCGGTTTTTTGCGGGGGTAATCATGATGATTCCGCCTCCTTTTCACGGATCAGTTGAGTCAGCAGCTGGGGGTAATTGCTGATGATGCTGTCCACCCCAAGGTCCAGACACATGCGGATATCCTCCCCGGTGTTGGCGGTCCAGGTGTGGACCTTGAGCCCAACCTGATGGGCCTGCTCCACCACCTTTGGGTCGTACCACAGGCAACTGTAGCGGGGATGCAGGGCGTCGGCCCGGTGTTGTCTGGCGTAATCCGCCATGCCCAGCATGGGGTAGCCGTATAGGAATCCGGTTTTGATCTGGGGCGCGATGTCCTTGCAACGCTTCATGGAGGGGTGGTTGAAGGAGGAGAGAAACACCCGGTCCTCCGCTTTTTTATCCAGAATGTGGCGGATGAGAATTTCCTCAATGCCGGGGTAGAACACCTCGTAGTTTTTAACCTCCAGATTGAGCAGCATGTCGTGCTGGATGCACAGGTCCAGCAGCTCATCCAGATGAAGCATCCGCTGCCCGGCAAAGCGGGGGTCCTTCCAGGAGCCGCAGTCCAGCTTGCGCAGTTCCTCAAAGCGAAGGCTGTTCACCGGCCCCGAACCGCTGGTGGTGCGGTCCAAAACGGGATCGTGAATCACCACCGGCTCCCGGTCCGCCGAGAGATGCACATCCGACTCAAAGCCGTCGCAACCGGGAACCGCAATGGCTGCCAGAAAGGCTTCCATGGTGTTTTCGGGGTACATGCCGCTGTACCCCCTGTGAGCCAGCGCAAGGGTTTTTTTCATGTCTTGCCTCCTAACGGTCCTATCAATTAATGGGTATCCTCAAGCTTTGGCACCTGCAAGACCCAGCCGGGCTTCCAGCATGTGCTTGTCTTTGGCAAGCCGCTCCAAAGGGGTGCCGAAGTTGTATTCCAAAATCAGATTGACGCTGTGGGGCAGCCGGGCGACTTCCTCCCAAAGGGCGTCCCAAGGGATGGTCCCCTGCCCTATGGGGAGGTGGCTGTCCGTCACACCGTCGTTGTCGTGAAGGTGCAGAGCCAGCAGGCGGGGAGCCAGATGTCTGGTTGCGGCCACAGGGTCCCAGCCGTTGAGGACGGCGTGGCCCACATCTAACAGATAGCCCACCTCGCTGCCCAACCTGTCTAGCAGGCTGGAAAACTCCGGGTAATTGTACAGGCAGGTTCCGCCATAGCCCACGTTTTCCACTGCCAGCCGGACGCCGGTTTCCCCTGCCCTGCGGCAGAGAATCTCCAACGCCTGACGGGCATGGTGTTGAGCCTTGGAGCGATCAAAGACAGGGGTTTGGCAGAATCCGGGGTGGACCACCAGATGAGTGCAGCCCAGCCGGGCGGCAAATTCCAGAGCGTCCAAAGCGCTTTGGAGGCCGGCGTCCCGGACATGGCGGTTTTCCGCCGCCATATTGACATCCCAGCAGGGGGTGTGGAGAGAACAGGTGACGGGGAAGCTGCGAATGACCGACAAAAGCTCCTCCTGCCGCTGCTCAAAGCTGTCCCAAGCCACGCCGTCCATCATCAGCTCCAGATGAGAGGAACCCTGTTCCGGCAGTTGTTGCAGAGTATCTTCCAGTTGCCCGCCCAGCAGGCAAAGGTTCGAATAGTATATATTCATGCCGTAACCCCTAAGGACGAGCGGTGAGTCCGCCGCCTTGTTATTAATAAAATTTAATATTATTAACATTCTTATTAATAATTAATAAATTGATTATAGCATTAGAAATTAGCAACTGTCAATATAAATATAATAACTTTAACCAAATATTTGTTTTCGGTAAAATGAAAGTATCGCAAAAGGTCTCGAAAAA
>CALCSA010000318.1 GCA_937894185.1 uncultured Clostridia bacterium
GGGGAAAGTCAAGGCCATGCGGACAGCCGGGTCAAATGCCGATTGGCAATTGGTTGCCTTATTGATTGAGTTAAAAGCTCGAATTTTATAAGTTGGTTACTTATAACCAGTGTGCGCGGCACACCAAAACTTGTGAAACGGTCAATAAGAGTGCTGAGAGTGAAAATGTTTGCTTGGATAGACTCTGAGATCCCGTGTCTGCATTTTGAATAAAACAAAGCGGTATTTCCTTTGTCCGCTTTCGCAATAAAACAAAGTCAGTAAACACAAGTAATGGTGCAGTTACGCTGCATTGTTCCTTGTGTTTTTATTTTTTCCGCGCTGCCCGCCCCTTGGGTGCCGGCGAACGGGATTTTTATCTTGGCTGGAAAGGCAGGGTGGATGATGTCTGAAAAAACTAAACTTTACGGGTTTAACAACTTAACCAAATCCCTGAGTTTTAATATTTACGATGTGTGCTACGCCAAAACAGCCCGGGAGCAGCTGGACTATATTGCTTATATTGACGAGCAGTACAACTCCGAGCGGCTGACCGGCATCCTCACCCATGTGACGGATATGATCGGAGCCAAGGTGCTCAACATTGCCCGGCAGGACTACGAGCCCCAGGGAGCCAGTGTCACCATTCTCATTGCCGAGGGGCCCATGTTTCCCACTCCCCGTTCGGAAACTATTCTGGGGCATCTGGACAAAAGCCATGTCACGGTCCACACCTACCCGGAATACCACCCGGAAAACAGCATCGCCACCTTTCGGGTGGATATTGACGTCGCCACCTGCGGGGAAATCACCCCTCTTTCCACTCTGGATTACCTCATCGGCAGCTTCGATTCCGACATCATTACCATGGATTACCGGGTGCGGGGCTTTACCAGAGATGTGGAGGGCCGCAAGCTGTTTAATGACCACAAGATCACCTCCATCCAGAACTACATCGACAATGCCACCCTGCGCAAATACGACGCGGTGGACATCAACGTCTATCAGGCCAACCTTTTTCACACCAAGATGCTGATCAAGGAGATCGACCTGCAAAACTACCTGTTCAACACCGATGTATACGAGCTGCCCCCCAAAATACGGCTGGAAATTCACGACAACCTGCGCCGGGAGATGATCGAGATTTTTTCGGGGCAAAATGTCTTTTAAACCCCATTGCGACCCCTTACCCTGTTGACACGGGCAAGGTTTACAGGTATGATTCACCTAACCACGATTTGTAAAGCAGGAAGCATAGATGAAGCAATTAGTACCCCAAAACTTACAACACTCCTTTTGCTGCAAACGAATGCTCTACTCCCGGACACATCATTGGTGCGGGTGATTTTGTCGTGCTTTGGCAGGCGTTTTTTGTCTGTCTGCAAGTACCGATTTTATAATCGCAGGGAAATCCGCCGGTGTCCGGGAGCTTTTTTCAAATGCTCCGGGCACTTTTTTTATCCAAACGCCCCTTCCCACTACTGATATGAGGTGACAGAAATGAAACTGATTCAAGTGATTGAGGACTCAAAGCCCTCCCTTTCCTTCGAGATTTTCCCGCCCAAAAACAGCGCCGCCTACGAGAGCATTCAGACAGCGGCAGAATCCATCGCCCAGCTTTCCCCCAGCTACATGAGCGTCACCTATGGGGCCGGCGGCGGAACCAGCGCCTACACCGTCTCCATTGCAGCGGGGATTCAGAACCAGTTCCGGGTACCGGTGATGGCCCA
>CALCSA010000319.1 GCA_937894185.1 uncultured Clostridia bacterium
GCTGGGCACCGAGTTTACCATTGCCGTCGGCACCTATCAGCGGCTGATTCAGCAGGTCAATCCGGCGATTGAGGTGGTGGGCAAAGGCAGTTCCAGTCTGGCCGCCATGGTGGATCAGGGAGCTCCGGCACAGGAAATCCAAGGGGAAATCCAGTCCTGCTTCGGGCCCCTGCTGGAACACAATCCCCCGGAAGTCGTGATCTTAGGCTGCACCCATTACCCCATTGTCAAGGATTTTTTCCCCCGCCGTTACCCCAACATCGAATTTTTGGACCCCGCCGTGGAACAGGCTAAGGTGGTGGCCCACTGGCTGGGGCAGCAGGGACTGGATACCACAGGACAGGGGGATTTAAAGGTTTACACTAGCGGTAATCCCGACGCTTACCGCCGGATTCTGGAACGGCTGCAGATTCCTGTTCCTAATGTGTTGGAACAGATGATTCCGTAAAGGGTAGGACATCCAAAGTCCGCCGCTTCGGCCGGGCCGGAGCAGTTTGGGGCAAAAAAGCACCCGCCTTGCGGCGGGATATTTTTTTGCTCGGGAGGGGCTGGTTCCGGCACTATTTTACGATTTCGCCGTACATCTGTCCGCCGCCACAGGCGTTGGATTCGTCGGTGTCGATGTGCATGGCGGTGGCAAAAGATTCGCTCACCCGAACCACAACATCATACAGAACAGCGGTGCGCTCCGGGCTTTCGATCCTGACGCCTACAACGTCCTTATCCTTCACGCCCAAAAGGGCGGCGTCCTCGGGGGTGGTGTGAATGTGGCGCTTGGCGGCAATCAGGCCCTCCTTCAGCTCCACCTGTCCGGCAGGGCCTTTCAGGGTGAGGGGGGCGGAGCCGGCAAGGACTCCCGATTCCCGGGTGGGAACGCTCACGCCGATGCTCCGGGCATCGGTGAGGGAGATTTCTGCCTGCGTTGCTTTGCGGGTAGGCCCAAGTACCGAAACCCCCGTCAAGGTCCGCTTGGGCCCCACAATGTCCACCCGCTCCTCACAGGCGTACTGCCCGGGCTGGCTCAGCTCTTTTTTGTTGTGGAGCACCGCTCCCGCACCAAACAGAGTCTCCAGATCCTCCTGAGTAAGATGTACATGCCGTGCCGATGTCTCTACCAGTATCTTTTTACCCATGTTTTAGTTACTCCTGTCCCTTTTAAATTGAAAGCTGTACGAATTCACTCATTATTTTAACTCAAACCGAGGTAAAATGCAAATTTTTGAGCCTATACGAAGTGGTTTTATTTATGCTATAATAAATATGAGCAAGTATGGGGTCGAATTACGGTTAGTGTGCACCATTTTTGTCTGCTATCGCTAAACTAGGAGATCAACTCATGGCAACCATGGATCAATTAAAAGAAAAAGTTCTTTCCTGCACTGCCTGCAAGTTGGCTGCCACCCGCACCAACGCTGTGTTTGGCGGAGGGAATTTTCATGCCCGGGTCCTGTTTATTGGAGAAGGCCCCGGCCAGCAGGAGGACCTGAGCGGCCTGCCCTTTGTGGGGCGGGCGGGCAAACTGCTGGATCAGATGCTGGATGCGGTGGACCTTTCCCGGGAGAAGGACATCTTTATCACCAACATGGTAAAGTGCCGCCCGCCGGGCAACCGGGACCCGCAGCCCGACGAGGTCAGCACCTGCATAGAATACTTGCACGAGCAGATTCGCCTGATAGCTCCCCAGTACATCGTCTGTCTGGGCCGGGTAGCGGCTCAAAGCCTCATTGACCCCAACTTCCGGGTGACCAAACAGCACGGACAGTTCATTGAAAAAGACGGTACTCTGATGATGGGCACCTTCCATCCGGCAGCCTTGCTGCGCAATCCCAGGCAAAAGGTAGATGCCTTTGACGATTTTTGCAAACTGCGGGACCGCTTGTTGGAAAGTGAAGCCTCGCTGTGACAGCGTGGTGCCCCATTCTTTCCAAGAGCGGACAGGCAGCTCTGCCCGCCCGCTCTTTTAACAGTAGTTTATAGTACTTATGAGGAGGATCATACATGAAGAAAAGAAACGTTCTGGTCGCCCAGTCCGGGGGGCCTACTTCCGCCATCAACGCCACTTTGGCCGGCGTGGTGGAGCAGGCTGCTATTTCCGGTAAGGTGGGCAAGGTGTACGGCGCCAAGCACGGCATCAAAGGTGTGCTGGAGGATAATCTCATTGAAATCGGCGAGATGCTTCAGGAAACCCATGCCATGCTCCGCCTGATTCATACTCCTTCCTCCGCTTTGGGCTCCTGCCGCCACAAGCTCAAAAGCGCCGAGGACGATCCTGCAACCTATAAGGCTATCTTCGACACGCTGGCCCGTTACGACATCGGCTACTTTGTCTACATCGGCGGCAACGACTCCATGGATACCGTTCACAAGCTAAGCGAGTACGCTCAGGAGCAGGGCATCGACGTTGCGATTATGGGAGCCCCCAAAACCATCGACAACGACCTGTACGGCATGGACCACTCCCCTGGCTTTGGCTCTGCCGCCCGGTACATCGCCACCACCTTTTCCGAGATTTGGTGTGACGCCAGGGTTTACGACTACCCCACCGTCACCATTGTGGAAACCATGGGCCGTCACGTGGGATGGCTTTGCGCCGCCTCGGCTATGGCCCGCAAAACCGGGGATGCCCCCCACCTCATCTACCTGCCCGAGATCCCCTTTGACGATAACAAGTTTCTGGAGGATGTCAAGGAGCAGCTGGCTCAAAATCCTGCTGTGGTCATCGCTATTTCCGAGGGGATTAAGCGGGCCAACGGCAAGTATGTCAACGAAGATAACGGCAACGCCAAGGTGGATGCCTTTGGCCACATGCACATGGGTGGGGCCGGCCGGGTGCTGGAAGACCTGATTAACGACAACATCGAATGCAAGGTCCGCTGCATTGACTTCTCTCTCATGCAGCGCTGCGCCGCCCATTTGGCCTCCCCGGTGGATCTGGCCGAATCCAAGATTCTGGGCGCCATGAGCCTTTCCCGTGCGCTGGAAGGTGTTTCCGGCGAGGTGAGCGTCCTCACCCGGCTTTCCGATACCCCTTACCGGGTAGAGTACTCCACCGTTCATGCCACCACCATTGCCAATCTGGAAAAGGCGATTCCCCGCGAGTGGATCAATGCCCGGGGCAATTTTGTCACCGATGATCTGATTCGCTATGTGGAGCCTCTGCTGGGCGTACCCTTTGGGGAAGAAGGCTGCGCCAAGCACCTGTCATTCTAGGCGATTCTGCCGCTAAACACCAAACGCTCTCCGCCGGTCGGTGGGGAGCGTTTTTGTGCGGAAAAAGGCGGACAGCATGCTGTCCGCCTTTGGCGTGGAAATTCCAGCTGAAATTATCATTTGGTGGCCCCGGACGGAGTCCTCAAACGGAGGTATTCTCCTTTGCCTTTACAGGCTGATATCCAGAATCTTGTACTGCACCGTGCTACCACTGGGAACGGTAACCGTCACTTCATCGCCGATTTTATGGCCCATCAAGGCCCTGCCCACGGGGGATTCGTCGGTAATGGTTTCCATCTCGGTATGGTGATATTCCAGAGAGCTGGTAACACGGTAGGTAGTTTCTTCGTTGAACTCGATGTCCAGGATCGTAACGGTTGTCCCGATGGACACCACCTCGGTAGAAATCTTATCTTTTTGGATGAGCTGCGCTTTTTTCAGCTGCTCCTCCAACGTTGCGATCTTGGCCTCCACCAGCGCCTGCTCGTTTTTGGCCTCGTCATACTCGCTGTTTTCGGAAAGGTCGCCAAAGCCGCGGGCCACACGGATCTTCTCGCTGATTTCCTTGCGCCGAACCATTTTGAGTTCCTCCAGCTCGGCTTTGAGCTGCTGGTAACCCTCGGGAGTAATCAGTATTTCACCTGCCACCGGACACCCTCCTTTCTATCAAGCAATAAGGCGGCTGCGGGAAGGACCCCGCGACGCCGCCGGATAACCCTTGATACTGTTGAAAAACACTTTCACACAGTAACTGCGGCGCAAGGCCGCAGCTGCAAAACCCCATAGGGCTCCGCTCAATACACCTAATTATAGTCAAAGTATATCCCCCTGTCAAGCCAAAAAATATAAATTTTTTTGGAATTCTAAACATATTTTTGTCGCATCAATGAACACGGTTGAAAAAGCCTGCCTCTCGCAGCAGAATATACTTCGCCTCCCGGAGCAATGACTCCTTTCCGTTGATGAGTAGCCGCTCTGACCGAAGCTCCGGCAGCCAGAATCCGTAGCTGTGAAACACTGCCCCCGCAAAGGTGTGAAGATCGCTTCCCCGGGGCAGTTGGGTCAGATGAGGAGTGGGCGCCGATACCCGGGGAGCGGAAAAGACGTTGCAGCCCTGGAAATCCGCAAAGACTCCCCCCGCCAGAACGGGGCAGGCCGGAAGCAGAGGCAGCGCCTTGGTGACATCGCCGGGACAAAGCAGCAGGGCGCAGTCGGCAAAGTCCGAGGGCTCCTCCCCCAGCATGACCGGGGCACCCAGTTCCTCCATGGCCAGATCGGCGGCCCGTTGGTAAGCTTTCAGATTCTGGCTCACCACCCGCACCGAGGTGTAGTGGTGCAGCAAAAACACCAGGCTCTCCGCCAGCTCCCCTTGGGGATCGTAAAGCCCCAGAATCCTGCGGTACAGGGGCATTCGGCTGTCGTTAATCAAGTCGCAGGCGCACTGCAGCAGCACCCTCCTCTCAAATGCGGTAAACACAGGCGGCGCAAAACCCAGATGCTCCGGCGGCTCGTACCCCATGGGGGTGAGGAGATAACGGGTCAAAGGCCGGGCCAGCCGAGCCACAGCGTCCCAATCCGGCCTTCCCCTTCGGTTAATCTGAGCTTCCAGCAGGAAAAATTCCGCTCCCAAAGCCCGGGCAGAAAACAGCTCTGTCCGGGTACGGGCCATGGAGAACAAGCTCCGTATCCCCTGAGATGCTGGGGGAAGCAATTCTAAGCATGCAAACAACCTGTAGCCTCCGCAAAATATGGCAAGAAAGTATTCCCGGCGCAGCCCTGCTTGGGGACGGCGTTTCACCGTCCCCAAGCAGGCATTCGAAAACCGGTCGGCAGGATGTCCATCCGGCCTGTACCTTTTGCAGGCACTACTGAACCGAAAAGGTTCCTGCGCATATCTCAAACTTATGCGGGCCGCCTGTAAATTAGACGTATTTTCCCCCCACGGGAATGAGAAAGCCGCCCCTCTCTCATTCTGGAGAAGGACGGCCCTGATCTACTTCTTTTATTCTTCCTCGGACATGGAAATATCCAGCTCGTAATCATCCCAGTTGGACTCCTCCCCCGGGGAGGTGGAGGGCTCTTCAGAAGGCTCCGGCTTCTGCTCCGGCTGGGAGGAGGCCGAAGGCGAAGCTTCCGGTTTGCTCACTTCCGGCAGCGAGCCGTTTTCCCACTCCTGCCGCACCTCGCTGGTGCGGTGCATGGACACGGCCACCTCCACGGCCTTTTTGAGCTGAGGGTCCAGCTCTTCTCCCAGACCCTGCCAGGGATCGGCCATGGTAACCTCGTAGTCGGGGCGCACCCCCACTCCGTCAAAGGTGCTCCCTTTGGGAGCCACCAGAGTGCCGGTGGTGATCTCGATGGCGGAGCCGTCGGAAAGGCGGATGTGGCTCTGCATGACGCCCTTTCCCATCGAGGTGACCCCCACCACCCGGGCTTTGCCGTAATCCTTCAGGGCGTGGGCAAACACCTCGGCGCTGCTGGCGGTTTTGCCGTTGATCAACACCACCATGGGCAGGCCAATTTCCGTCGCGTCGGAGGTAGCCAGCACGTTCAGGTTGCCCTCCCGGTCCAGTGAGCTGACAATGGGCCCGGCGGGCAGCAGCCGATCCAGAATGCGGGTGGTAGCGGAAAGCCGCCCCCCCTTGTTGTCCCGCAGGTCAAAGATGAGAGACTGGGCCCCCTGACCAATCAGCTTGTCCATCTCCCGCTTAAACTGGTCGGGAGTGTTGAGGTTGAACTCGGTGATGATGAGGTATCCCGCCATGGTGTCCCCCAGCATCCGGGAAAATACACTGGGCACCACCACCACCCGGCGGATCAGCTCCTCGGTTCGGTCTACATTGCCAGAACGGATGGTAAGGGTCAGGCTGGTTCCCGTCTCTCCCTGCACGGAATCCTTCATCTTGGCGCTATTTTCCGGTGTCAGGTCGGTGTCGCCAATTTTTATGATTAAATCTCCCGGTACAATTCCCACCGCCAGAGCCGGGGAGTCGGGGTAGACTTCCTCTACAATGAGGTAGCCGTCGGAGCCCACCCGGAGCACCGCTCCAATATCCGCCACCTGATTATCCCGAGAGCGCTGCATCTTCTCGTAAGCTTTGGCATCGTAGTAGGTGGCGTACTGGTCCCCGATTCCCGCCAGATAGCCTCTGGCCACGCTGTCCAGCAGCTGCGTTTCGTCAATGGTGCCGCTGTAGTTTGCTCGCACTTCCCGATCAATTTCGGCGTATTTGGCCTGTGCGCTTTCCCGTTCCCGCAGGTCTATAATGCGGCTGTTCACTTGCTTGGTAACCGCATCGAAGGTAATGGAAAAGGTGATGGCTGCCACCAGAAACAGCATGGCGATGGCTGCGCCCAGAGAGACTTTTTTATTCATAAAGGGTTGTCCTTTCCGGAAATCAAAGGCTGGTTGGAACAAAAAGGGGCTTCCAGTATCTGGATTCTTTTGGGAAGATATGCACCAACCGGGGAGACAAGAACCTCCCCGGTTGATCCGCTGCTATGATAAAGAGCTACTGGCTTCTTCCGATGACATAGGGCTTGGGGTTGGTGTGGTTTCCGTTGACGCGGACCTCAAAGTGCAGGTGGGGTCCGGTAGACCACCCAGTAGAACCGACATTGGCAATGGGGTCCCCCTTGTTCACCACATCCCCCAAACCAACGGTGATGTTGGAAAGGTGGGCGTACAGAGTGGACATGCCGCCGCCGTGGTCCAGAATCAGGTAGATGCCGTAGCCCCGGCCGGGGGTGTAGCTCCAGTTGACGTATTTGACGGTGCCGGCGTTGGCCGCCACCACGGTAGCTCCATAGATGGAGCCGTTAGAGCCGGCAATATCCATACCGGTGTGGAAGTCGCTGCCCCCAAAGCGGGAGCCATATTCGGAGGAAATGCGGTAGAAGCCGGGGACCGAC
>CALCSA010000320.1 GCA_937894185.1 uncultured Clostridia bacterium
CTACTGTGTGGTGCCTCTGGTCCGGGGGCGGGAGCGCAGCCGGGAACTTTCCGACATCGTGGAGGAAGTGAAGGGCCTTGTGCGGGCAGGCTATAAAGAAATCGGACTGCTGGGGCAAAACGTCAACTCCTATGGAAAGACCCTCAATCCCCCCGTCAGCTTTGCCCAGTTGCTGGAGACTCTCAACCAGTTGCCCGGTGAGTTTGTCATCCGCTTTATGACCAGCCATCCCAAGGACTGCACCCGGGAGCTGATCGACACCATTGCCCGGTGCGAAAAGGTATGCAATCACATTCATCTGCCGGTACAAAGCGGCTCCAACCGAATTCTTGCGGCAATGAATCGGCGTTATACGGTGGAGCAGTATCTGGAACTGATTGACTACGCTCGGGAAAAAATCCCCGGTGTCTCCTTTACCAGCGACATTATCGTGGGCTTTCCGGGAGAGACCGAGGAGGATTTTGAGGACACCTACCGGCTGATTGAGCAGGTGAAGTATTATTCTCTCTTCACCTTTCTCTACTCCCGCCGGGAGGGGACCAAAGCTGCCCAGCTGCCCGACGATACTCCCCACAGTGTCAAGCAGAAGCGCTTTGAACGCATGCTGGCTCTTCAGCGGGAGATTGGAATGGCGCATCACCAAGAGCTGGTGGGGCAAACTGTTAGGGTGCTGGCGGAGGCCAAGGGCAAAACAGCCCCCGGCAGACTGTGGGGAAAAAATCAGCAGGGAGTCATTGTGGAGTTTGAAGGTGAAGAAAATCTCATTGGAAGCTTTGTGACCGTGCGAGTGACCCAAGCCCTTCAGTGGGCGGTTGTGGGCACCGTGGAGCAGTGACTTCAGCTTGAAGAAAAAGGAGAATACAAATGGACGCAATCCGGGCAGCAAGAGAGCTGGGCAGAGCCATTCAGGGGGATGACAGCTATATCGCTCTGCAAATGGCTCAGCAGCGCAACGAAGAAGATAAGGAACTCCAAGAACTGATCCGTTCTTTTCAAATGTTGCGGGGCCAGGTCAACGAAGAAATTAAAAAACCCCAGCGCAGTCAGGACACAATTCAAGAGCTGGATGCTCAAATGAAGGAGTCCTACGCTAAAATTTTTGCCAATCCCAACATGAACGCCTACAACGAGGCCCGGGCTGAATTTCAAACCTTTATGTCCTACATCAACCAAATCATTCAGGGCAGCACCGATGGCAAGGACCCCGATCTCATCGAATATGAGGAAAGCTGCGCAGGTAATTGCAGCGGGTGCTCCGGTTGCGGTTGATGATGAATTTACAGTGAGGTGACGCGCTTTGAATAAGGTGGAACATCTGGTCAAGCAGGGGCTTACCCCTATGATGCAGCAATATTTCCGCATCAAGGAGCGGCACAAGGATCACATTGTTTTTTTCCGTCTGGGCGATTTTTACGAAATGTTCTTCGAGGACGCGCAGGAGGTTTCCCGAGTGCTGGGGCTTACCCTCACCGGGCGGGACTGCGGTCTGGCGGAGCGGGCTCCCATGTGCGGAGTGCCTCACCACAGCAGCGAGACCTACGTGGCCCGGTTGGTCAAAGCGGGATACAAGGTGGCAATCTGCGAGCAGACCGAGGACCCTGCCTTTGCCAAGGGCGTGGTATCCCGGGACGTGGTGCGGGTAGTCACCCCCGGCACTTTGATGGAAGATGGGCTGTTGGAGGAGGACTCCAACAACTTTCTCTGCAGTATCTACTACGGGGAAGGGGGATACGGCCTTGCTTTTGCCGACATCTCTACCGGGCAGGTGGAGATGATAGAGCTGGAAAGCGACGACGAAGGCGCTGTGATGAATGCTCTGGCCCGGTACGCTCCCCGGGAGGTTATTTTCAACCCCGCCTTTGTGGATAAGGTCCAAATCGCCCGGTTTATGCGGGAGCGGCTGGTCTGCACCGCCGATATGCTGGAGGACGAATGCTGCCGCCTTGGAACAGCCCGGCAGGAGGTTTTGAATCATTTTGGCCGGGAGCAGTTTGCCGATCTGGGGCTGGAAGGCCGCCCCCGCTCCATCTGCGCGCTGGGCGGGCTTCTCTCCTACCTGCGGGAAACCCAAAAGGTGGGGCTGGAGCGGCTTTGCACCGTAGTGGTCAAACAGGAAGGCCGCACCATGCAGATGGACGAAAACTGCCGCACCGGTCTGGAGCTGCTCACCACCATCCGCTCCAAAGAGAAACGGGGCAGCCTGCTGTGGGTGCTGGACAAAACCAAAACCCCCATGGGCAAGCGGCTGATGCGAAACTGGATTACCCAGCCCCTCACCGGGCCTGCCGAGATCGAAAAGCGGCTCAACGCCGTGGAAGAGCTTTGCGGCGACGAGCTTTTGCTGGAGCAGGTAGGGGAGGCACTGGGGAATATTTTTGATCTGGAACGGCTAATCACCCGGGTGGTTTACGGCAACGCCACTCCCCGGGAAGTGCTGACACTGGGCCGGACCCTGACCAATCTTCCCCCGGTTCGGCAGGCGCTGGAACCGGTAAAATCCAACTTCCTCTGCTCCATCCGGGAGGAAATTGACCCGTTGGAGGACATTTCTGGCCTGATTGCCTCCGCCATTGTGGAGGAGCCTCCCATCAACCTCAAAGAAGGGGGAGTCATGCAAAGTGACTTTCACCCCCAGCTGGCGGAACTGCGGGAGCTGATGGGCAGCGCCAAGGAGCGGCTTTCCGCCATGGAAGGGGCCGAGCGGGAATCCACCGGCATCAAGAACTTAAAGATTCGCTACAACAAGGTATTTGGATATTACATAGAGGTTTCCCGATCCGGGCTTTCTCAGGTGCCCGAGCACTACATCCGCAAGCAGACCATTGCCAATGGTGAGCGGTACATCACGCAGGAGCTCAAAGAGTTGGAAAACCGCATTCTATCGGCTCATGATCAGGCTATCGCTCTGGAAAGCGAGCTGTTCGAACAGGTACGGGTGACCATTGCCCGGGAGCTCCACCGGATTCAGGCTTCCGCCTCGGCGGTGGCCCGGCTGGATGTATTTTGTTCGTTTGCCCGGGTTTCATTGGACAACCGCTATGTTCGCCCAAAGATTTCTACCGGAGATCAGATCATCATCCGGGAGGGACGCCATCCGGTGGTGGAACAGATGCTGGACGGCTTGCCCTTTGTCCCCAACGATGTGACGCTGGACTGTGGCGACAATCAAATATCCATTATCACCGGGCCCAATATGGCGGGTAAATCCACCTACATGCGCCAGACTGCCCTGATAGTGCTGATGGCGCAGATTGGCTGCTTTGTACCGGCCGCCAGCGCAACCATCGGCATTGTAGATGGCATCTACACCCGCATCGGTGCCAGTGACGATCTTTCCACCGGAAAATCAACCTTTATGGTAGAAATGGTGGAGCTGGCCACAATCCTCAAAAACGCCACCTCCAAATCCCTGCTAATTTTGGATGAAATTGGACGGGGAACTTCCACCTACGACGGTATGAGCATCGCCCGAGCGGTTTTGGAATACATTGCCCAGCCGAAAAAGCTGGGGGCCCGCACCATGTTTGCCACCCATTATCACGAACTCACTGAGCTGGAGGAGACACTCAGCCGGGTTAAGAACTACAATGTTGCGGTGAAAAAACGGGGAGACGACATCACCTTTTTGCGTAAGATTGTGCGAGGCGGCGCAGATGACAGCTATGGCATCGAGGTAAGTAAGCTGGCGGGGATTCCCGATGCCATTATCAAGCGGGCTCACGAAATTCTCACCGATTTGGAAAGCGCCCAGCCTGTCCGGGAAGGAAAAGGCCTGCCCGCCGCCCGGGAAGAAGGCCCGATGCAGCTGAGTCTGGGGTCCCGGATGATGTCGGAAGTGGAAGCGGAGCTCAAGGGGCTGGATCTGGATACCCTCACTCCCATCGAAGCGTTGACCAAGCTCTTTGAGTTGCGCAAGCTGCTGGATTGAGCGGAACCGTGCAAACAACTTTATCAAAGCCGTTTTTGGCAAAAGATAACATACCACCGTTTGGATTCTTCCAATCGGCGGTATGTGGATTGTCTGGGCGTTTGGTTACCAGTTGCGCCCTCCCAGAATATGCAGGCAGCGCATTCTGCGAATATCGTAGGTGGCCAAGGGGCGATTGTCGCTGTCATAGGTATGAGTGGCGATCAGCAGAGTTTCCGGGTCGCCGGAGCCGTCGCTTTCCACCACCACTAGCGTGTGATGGAATTCATCCATATAGGTGGCGATTTGAATGATGTCCCCCGGCTCCATCGCCGAGAGGTCGGTTTCGGTGGCGTAGGGACCGACTCCCTTGTTTCCCACCAAAAAGTTGTAGAGGTATTTTACGCCAGACCAAGAAGGGCTCCGGT
>CALCSA010000321.1 GCA_937894185.1 uncultured Clostridia bacterium
AAAAACAGAGCTTTGTAGCTTAACTGCGTGTCTGGCGCTGCGGGCGTGGGTCACCGCTATCCTTCGAAGAGGCCGACCGGATGATTGACGACTACATTTTTTCTACAACCATGAGCGCATCCAGTTAAAAACAGGAGTGGCGCCGCTTACGCTACGCCACTCCGCCTAGTCTTAACTTTTCCTGCTCCCGGGGCTCTTTTGTACTGTCCGCACAATTTGGGGCTGTTCAATCATTTGACTATACGGAGGCTTTTGTTTGTTTTAGGAAGGGAGTCCACCGGTTTTGGTGCGAACGATCATCGCAGGTCTGCCGAATCAAATGGCCTTTACTGCGTCGTTTCCATTTGTGCCAATCCCTTCCCAAGCGTAAGTCTGTACCGGCTTAGAAGTCTACCTTCACCAAAAATATTGGGGCATTCCAAGGGGAACAATCCTCTTGGCTCTGGGGTTCCAATAAGGGCGCGGGCCGCCCTGTTGGCACACAATTTTGCTTTGCAAAGTCTGGGCTGTTTCTACATGAGATTAAGTTAAAACATGACAGCATGCAACTTGAATGGCACTGATTTATTTGGGAAATCAAAACAGTTTAGCTGAACAGTCAAAGAGCTTTACACGCCACCTTCCCGGAAGATGAGGCCGCCGGCCAAATCTATCATCCGCCCGCATATTTTCCCTTGTGGCAACCGGTCTGGCTTGCACAACAGATTCAGGAGCGCTATAATAAGACATAGAAAGGCGGCATTGCGCCGAGCAAGGGGGTGGAGTTGTGAAGGAGCTGGTGTTAAGCGTGGGGGAACCTTGGACCTCCCCGGCTTGGGGGAGCAATTTTGTCATGTTTGCCACCGAGACAGGGCAGCCGGTGCCGGAACCCAAGACCCAAGAATATCTGCGCCGCTGCTGCAAATACGCCCGTCACTATCAGGTGTGGCTGGTGCCCGAACGCTTCGTGCTGATGGGGTACCAGTGCATGTGCCTCATCGACCCTCAGGGCAAGGTGGCCGGAGCCCAGAAGGCTCTGTACAACAGCCCCGCCCACAGGGTATTCGGAGCGAAAAAAAGCGCTTCTCTCAACATTTTCCCCACCGAGATGGGCAGCATCTTTCTGTGTGTGGATGTGGACATCTACCGCCCCGAGGTAGCCCGCATCGCCGCCGCCATGGGCGCTCAAATCATCCTCTGCAACCAGAACATCCTACAAGGGGATTATTCCAGCAGTATGGTGCTGACCGGCTCTTGGAACGCCGCCCAGCTGGCGGGTGTTTACGTGGTATCCGTCACCAACCAATTTCACTGTGTCTGCGCCCCCATCCCCCTTTCCCCCCTAAAGGATGGCTTCCTCTCTCCCCCGGGGTTGCGACTGCCCATGACCCAAACGCTCTCGGTACCGGAATTGAGTACACTCAAAAGGCCCAAGCCCCTCTCCCGCAAGCTGTACGCCCTGCACCGCAACGAGTTGATCGGATGATGAAAAACACCTCCCCGCCCGGAAGAAGCCCTTTCAGCATAGCATTGACGGCACCGGCAAGCGTCTTGCCAGCAAAAAACAGGCCCTCAAACAGGGGGCCTGTTTTTGATTGTAACGTAAATCGTTGGCGGGATTTTTTCACCAGCCGGAAAGATGGGCCCGGCAGATGGCTCCAAACAACTTCTTGGAAATCCCCGGGAACTTTGCCTTTTCCGCTTCCCGCAGCCATTCCTTAGTCTCCTGACGGGTGGTGACACCGTCTACGGGGCAGTTTTTCTCCACGACAGGAAGCTGCTCCCGCCGGGCGCAGGAAGACACATCCCGCTCGGTAGAAAGGCAAAGGGGACGAATCATGGTTAAATCCTTGCGGGAAAGGTAGCTGCCCAGCCGCCCCTCGTACATCAGATTCATCAAAAACGTCTCCACCGCGTCGTCCCGGTGGTGGCCCAGAGCAATCTTGTTGCAGCCCTCTGCCTTGGCCATGTCGTGGAGCATTCCCCGGCGCATCCGGGCGCAAAGGCTGCAAGGGTTTTTCTCTTGCCGCTCCACCAGAAGAATCTCTCCCAACTGGCTGCGGCGAATGACGTGGGGAATCCCCAGTCTGCCGCAAAGCCCCGTCACCGCCGTGTAATCCGTCTGCCTGCCGTGAAAGCAGGGGTCGATGGTGAGGGCCACCAGCCGGTAATCCATGCCGATGAATTTTTTCAGGTGGGCAAGACCCGCCAGCAGGACAAGGGAATCCTTGCCGCCGCTGACTCCCACCGCAATGCCGTCGCCCTCTTGAATCATACCGTAATCGGCGACAGCTTTGCGCATCGCCCCCAGAATCTGCTGCATCGTAGCCTCCAAAATTAAGCGTTTGTAAACTCCCTTAGTTTACTGGATGCCGCCCTTCCTGTCAATGATTTTTGCTTTCTCCCGCCATAGTTTTTTCTTCCATCCATTCGGCATACTAACAACAGCACGAAATGGAAGGGAGCCCTGTGATGAACATCGCCTTTTTTGATGCCAAACCCTACGACTATATTTGGTTTGAGCCGCTTTCCAAGGAGTACGGCTACGAGATCCACTACTGCGACTACCGACTGTGCGCCGATACGGCGGTGCTGGCCAGAGGATTCGATGTGGCCTGCGCCTTTGTCAACGACAAAATCTGCGCCGAAACCATTGGGGTACTCAAGGAGTGCGGCGTCCGAATGCTGGCCATGCGCTGCGCCGGATACAACAACGTGGATGTGGCAGCCGCCGCAAAGGCGGGGCTTCCGGTGGTGCGGGTGCCCAGCTATTCCCCGTCGGCCGTGGCGGAACACACCGCCGCCCTGCTGTTGTCGGTCAACCGCAAAACCCACCGGGCCTACTACCGCATCCGGGATAACAACTTTTCCATCAACGGCCTGATGGGCTTTGATCTGGCGGGAAAGACCGCCGGAATTATCGGCACCGGGCAAATCGGCAGCCTTTTTGCAGGCATCGCCTCCGGCTTTGGGATGCGGGTGCTGGCCTACGACCCCTTTCCCAAGGAGGACCAGCTGGAGTACGTCTCGCTGGACCGGCTGTTTGCCGCCTCCGACATCATCTCCCTCCACTGTCCCCTCACCCCCGATACCTACCACATGATCAGCAAGAGCAGGGTGAAGGAAATGAAAAAAGGGGTGGTGATCCTCAACACCTCCCGGGGAGCGTTGATCGACACCGAGGCCCTGCTGGAAGGGTTGATTGACGGGCAGATCGGGGGCGCAGGGCTGGATGTCTATGAGGAGGAAAGCGACTACTTCTTTGAGGACCGCTCCGGGGAGATCATCCGGGACGAGGAGCTTTCCCGGTTGCTGACCCTGCCCAATGTGCTGGTCACCTCCCATCAGGCCTTCTTCACCCGAGAGGCCATGCAGGCCATCGCCATGGTGACTCTGGAAAATATCTGCGCCTTGGAGCAGGGCCGCCCCTTGGAGAATACCGTCCTGCCCCGGAGCTGACGGCCTGATCCCACAAAAAAAGAAGGGCGTCTGCGCCTTCCTTTTCTGCTGCTATTTGCGTTTGATCCACAGGGCAATGCCGATGACGGCCAGCACAAAAATGACGAATACCGCCGGTACCCAGCGGATGGCCGGGGAACTCCTGTAAGCTGTATAAATCGCCGTTGGGCCGTCGGCACCGCCGATGATGCCAATGCTGCTGGCGGAGCGGGAGCAACCGGCCAGCGACAACAGGGAAAGTACTGCCGCCAAAGCGGGACATAAGCGTTTCATCTTCTTCTCCTTCCAGTCATGGCAATGGGGCTGCTTCCTCTTCTTGAGCCACCGGAGCCGCCTGCTGCTGAACAGAGCCTGCTTCTCCGGCAGCTTCCTCCCCAAGGGCGGCAGGGTCGGGGGCCTGCTGGTCGTAGCCAAAGTAGGCGTCAAAGGCCGCCCGGGCCACCGGTGCGCCGGTGTAGCCGTGCCACCCCTTCTCGATGACTACCGCCACCGCAATCTGTGGCTCCTGAGCGGGGGCAAAAGCAATAAAGGTGGAGTTGGGCAGTCCCGCTGTTTCGGGGGTACCGGTTTTAGAGGCCACATCCACAGGGTACCAGCCAAAGGTGGCGGAAGCGGTGCCTCCCGGCCGGGAAGCGGCCACCATGCCCTCGATAATCGCTTCAAAGGCTTCGGGGGGAGCGTCCACCACCTGAACCACCTGAGGCTGGGTGGACTGCACCACCTGCTGCAGGGAATAGTCCCGGATTTCGTGGACAATGGTTACCTTCATCCGCTTGCCCCGGTTGGCAATGGTTGCGGTATAGTTGGCCAGCTGCAAGGGAGTAAACTGGTTGTACAGTTGCCCGATGGAGGACTGCACCAAGTCACCCTCGTACCACTGTTCCCCCTGTTTTTGCAGCTTGGTGGCGGGGTTGGAGCGCACTCCCGTCTTTTCGGGCAGCTCAATGCCGGTGGACTCTCCCAATCCCAGCTGGGCAGCCATGGAATCCACGGCTTCAATGCCGGCCCGGCGGCCGGTATCGTAAAAGTAGATGTTGCAGGAGCGGCTTAGAGCACGCACCACATTGATGGGCCCGTGGTAGGAAAGGCAGGTGAAGACGTGGCTGCCCACACCATAGGCCTGCTGACAGTTGACCAGCTGATTTTTATCAATGATGCCGGCGCTCCATCCGGCAAGGGCGGTACTGGGCTTATAGGTAGAGCCGGGAGCGTATTCCCCCTGCAGCGCCCGATTGACCAGAGGCCTGCGGGGGTCGGCCAGCAGGGCGGAAAAATCCTGACGGTAGGTGGAAAGGTCATAGGAGGGATAGGTGGCCATAGCCAGAACCTCTCCGGTTTGCACGTCCAGCACCACGGCGGCGCCGGCGTCGGCCTCCCTGCCCTTGCCCTCCGGCTCGTTTTCCTGCAGGTACTTGATCTGATCCTCCAGCGCCTTCTGCAGGGTGAGCTGAAGGTCGGTGTCCAGAGAGAGCACCACCGTATCCCCGGGAACGGGGGGTTGGCTTTCCACATCCTTGATTACCACGTTGCCGCTTTCCAGATGGATTTCCCGCTTGCCGTTGGTTCCGCGCAGCACACTTTCAAAGGCTTTTTCCGCGCCCTCCTTGCCCACAATGTCGTCCATGGCGTAGCCCTTTTCCTTGAGCTCGGGGTATTCCTCCCGGTAGATGGGGCCGACGGTTCCGATGATGTGGGGGGCGACCAAGCCGTTTTCGTACTGGCGGATGGCATTTTCAACCACATCCACCCCGGCCAGCTGGTAGC
Organism: uncultured Clostridia bacterium; assembly: GCA_937894185.1. Classification (GTDB taxonomy): domain Bacteria; phylum Bacillota; class Clostridia; order Oscillospirales; family Ruminococcaceae; genus WRAV01. The sequence goes on from CALCSA010000321.1 coordinate 5,203, forward strand.
TTTGCTCCTTGATGCGAACCACCGAATCGATGGAAACATCGGTAGCAAAGGTGTAGGGCACGTTAAAGGCAAAGCCCCGCTGCTCCATCTCGTATCGCACCCCGGCAATGTTCCGCTGATCGGCAGGCTCAAACTCCTCCAGCTTGTACCGCTGCACCAGCTGATACATAGCATCCTCGGCAGTGGCGTAGCTCTGGATCCCCAAAAAGTTCCGCAGCTTGTTCATTGACTCTTCCCGGCCGGACAGCACCTCAAAGGGCGGCCACTTGGAAATGGGAAGATGATCGGTCCACTCCTCCCCCAACTCCTCGCAGAGCTGCATCAGCCGCTGCAAAATCTCGTTTTGGGAGGCTGCGGGGAGCCACGCCTTATCCAGAATCACATCGTAGCCCATGCGGTTGACGGTGAGGGGCTTGCCGGTGCGGTCTACAATTTCGCCCCGGGTGGCCTTGACCACCTGAGTGCTGATGTAGCTGCCGTCCAGAATCTTTTTGTACTCCTCGGCGTTGATGATCTGAATGCTCATCAATCGGGCGATGTAGATTCCCACGACAATCAAAGCCAGCACCGCCACAATCCAGCGCCGCCAGCGCAGAGCGCGAAGGTTCATCCCCTTTCCCTCCTTTCCACAGAACATGCCTGAAGTATCACCTTGGAACCGGGATGCTGTAAACCAAGCCGAAGCTTATTCCCCCAGCAGGGCGCCCAGCAGAGCCTCGCCGCTGTTGGAAACCGGGATAACCTCAAGGCCCAGAGTCTCCTCCACCTGAACAAGGCTCACGTCGTCCAGAAAGAGGTCCCCCTCGTAGCGGAGCATTACCTGCGGGATCAGCAGGACATCGGTGCCGGGCAGAAGTCTTTCTTTCATGGCATCCATCAAATCCCCGCCGGTTACCAGCCCCGCCACCTGAATGCGGGGGCCAAAGAGCTTGTTTTCCACCGCCTCCACCTGAACGGAAAGGCCGGGAAATTGGCGGCAGGCCGCCTGTGTCAGCTCCTGCAGAAGGGGAAGGGCAGCCACTCCGGTGGCCAGCGCCACCTTCCGGTCCACGGGGCGGGAGGGCTTGTCCTCCAAGGCGTCGTAAAGCTCCTGACGCAGCAGGCTCCAAAGGCCCACTCCGTTTTCCAGCTGGTCAAAAGCGCCGTAAAACTCGGCTTCCGGCATCTTGCACCCCGCCAGAAGATAAAACTCGTCGGCGGCGTAGCAGATGCGCTCCCCGTAAAGCCGCTCCATCTTGTCGCCGTAGGAGCCCACCAAATCGATGATCCCGGCGGCTTCCTGCCGGGTAAAGGGGCGAAGGGGGGTAAGACCTTTCCGGTGAGCGGTCAGCCCCACCGGCACCACCGCTATGCTCTGCATATTAGGAGCCAGAGCGGTTAGGTCGAAAAGGCTGCGGTCCAGCGCCTTGCCGTCGTTGAGGCCGGGGCAAAGAACCAGCTGGGTGTTGAGGCGGATGCCTCCCTCCGCCAGCTGTGGCAGCCAGCGGAGCACTTCCCCCGCCCGGGGATTGCCCATCATCTCCACCCGCAGGTCGGGGTCGGTGGTGTGAACCGAGATGTTCACCGGGCTGATGTGCATGTTGAGGATTCTTTCAATCTCCCGCTG
>CALCSA010000322.1 GCA_937894185.1 uncultured Clostridia bacterium
AACCTCTTCTAAAAAGGCAACGTATTTCTTGCAGTTTTCCGGCAGTTCCTCAAAGCTCTTACAGCCGCTAATATCCTCGGTAAAGCCGGGCAGCTCGGTATATTCAGGAGCGCAGCCCTCCAACTCTTCAAAAGCCGGGGGAAACTCGGTGATTCTGGTGCCGTCGGCTTTGCGGTAGGCGGTGCACACCTTGAGGACCGGCAGCCCCTGCAGGGTATCCAGCTTGTTCACCGCCAGACCGGTTAAACCATTGACCCGCACGGCGTGGCGCAGAATCACCCCATCGAACCAGCCCACCCGCCGGGGACGCCCGGTGTTGGTGCCGTATTCGTGACCCACATCCCGGATGGTGTCGCCGGTTTCGTCAAAGAGCTCGGTGGGGAAGGGGCCCTCTCCCACCCGGGTGGTGTAGGCTTTGGAAACCCCGATCACCTCATGGATGGAGGTGGGGCCGATGCCCACACCGGTGCAGACACCCCCGGAAACGGGATGGGAACTGGTGACGTAGGGATAGGTTCCCACATCCAGATCCAGCAGGGTGCCCTGTGCCCCTTCAAACAGGACTTCCTCGCCCTCCTGAATGGCGTTCCACACCACCACCGAAACATCTTCCAGATAGGGAGCCAATTCCTTGCCGTACTCGGTGTACTCTGCAACGACAGCGTCCAGATCCAAGGGGCTGCCCCCGTAGACCTTCTTGATGACGCTGTTCTTCAGCGCTCCCACCACTTTTACCTTGTCGGCCAGCCGCTGGGGATTACACAGGTCGCTCAGCCGCAGGCCGATTCGCTCTGCCTTATCCATGTAGCAGGGGCCGATCCCCCGCCGGGTGGTTCCAATTTTGGAGCTTCCCAGCTTGTCCTCGCTCATGCCGTCCAGAACCAGATGCCAAGGCATGACCACATGGGCACGGGGGTCTATTCTCAAGTTGGCGCAGGTGATGCCCCGGGCCTTCAGGCCGTCGATTTCGGCCAGAATGGACTTGGGGTCCACCACCACACCGCAGCCGATCAGGCAGCGAACTTTGGGATAAAGTACTCCCGAGGGAATGAGGGCCAGCTTGTAGACCTCATCGTCGCATTTTACAGTGTGGCCGGCGTTATTTCCACCTTGGGAACGAACCACCACATCGGAGCGGGAAGCCAGGATATCAATGATTTTCCCTTTGCCCTCGTCTCCCCACTGTACGCCTACTACCACTTTTGTCGGCACTTTGGCACTCCTCATTTCTGTTGGAATCATTGCCCTTTGGCTCAAATGCCTCGGGCATAAAACCTATTTCATACGGTCCATGCGTGGGTGAATACTGGTTGCCTGCGTATCAGGCTTAAGGTGTTTTTTGAATTAACTTTTGGATGAAATGTTGTCGCTGCCGCGACGGGTGGGGCGTTTGCCAACGCTTGGCGGGGGCATGGTTTCACGTAGGAGCCACGTTTTTTCAGCTAACGCTGGGCCGCAGGTTGTCGCTGCCGCGGCGGGCGTTACTTTTCCCCACGGAAAAGTAACCAAAACGTGTTTTAAGACCTCTGCAGGGAGGCCTGGCCGGCCCCCCTCGCAACCCCCCGCGTCAAAGAAACTGCCA
>CALCSA010000323.1 GCA_937894185.1 uncultured Clostridia bacterium
CAGAAAGCACACCTGATAGGCAGGCTCCCCCTGCTTGGAACGGCGCTGCCACTCGCTCATGGGCACGCCGCTTGCCCGATAAACCTCCAAGGCCCGGACGATCCGCCCCAGATTGTTGGGATGAAGCTTTTGAGCCAAGGGTGGGTCAGCCTCCTGCAGCATGGCCCAGAGATGCTGGTTGCCCTTTTCTTTGGCCAGTTCCCGCAACTCCTGACGGAGCTGGGGATTTTCCGGGATGGCCTCATCAAAGCGAATGTTGTCGGTGAGGGCGGAGAGATAGAGGCCGGTTCCCCCGCAGAGGACAGGCAGCCTCCCCCGGCTGTGGATTTCGGCGGTGATCTGCGTGGCCAGTTCCACATAACGGGCTACCGAAAAGCTTTCCTCCGGGTCCAGTATGCCAAAGAGGTGATGGGGCACCGCCTGTTTTTCTTCCTGTGTGGGAGCGGCGGTGCCGATTTCCATTTCCCGGTACACCTGCATGGAGTCAGCGCAAACGATTTCGCCCTTTAAAACCTTAGCCAAATCCACCGCCAGCCGGGTTTTGCCCGAAGCGGTGGGGCCTCCCACCACCAGCAGAGGCTTTTTATCCGTTGGTTTCAATCATCAGCCCTGCCTTCCAAACATCTTTTCGATATCATATCCGCTCAGGGTCACCTGAACCGGCCGGCCATGGGGGCAGTGGGTGATCTGAGGATTCTCCGCCAGCTTGTCCACCAGAGCGGCCAGCTCGGGGAGGGAATTTTTGTCCCGTGCCCGCACCGCCGCCTTACAGGCAATATTGTAATAGAGCCTATCCAATGCGTCGGGGGTGATGTCCTGCCGCCCCGACAGCAGCTTGGCGGCAATATCCCCCAGCAGCAGGGCGATGTCCCGCTCCCCCATTTCCAAAGGCCCCTCCCGGACGAGAACACTGCCTCCGCCAAAATCTTCCACCAGAAAGCCCAAAGCCTCCACCTGCTCCGGCTGCTCCAGCAGAGCAGCCGCTTCGTCCCGGGAAAGTTCCAGTGTCAGGGGGGTCAGCAGAACCTGACGGTTCCCGTAGGCGATTTCTTCCTTGAGCTTTTCGTAGAGGATTCGCTCGTGGGCGGCGTGCTTATCCACCAACACCAGACTTCCCTGCCGCTCCAGCAGGATATAAGTACCGTCCAGCTCCCCGATGAGGCGCAAGGCCGGGGCATCCTCCATGGATGTCTGCTCCGGCGGAGCCTCCTGCGGTTGGGGGGCAAGAGGCTCTGTAGAAACAGTGGCGTTTTCTTCCGGATTTTCTGCATCCTGTTTTATTGTACTATAGGTAACCACCGGCTTTTGCTCGAAAGCAGGCGAATCCTGACTGATTTTCCAAGGGTGGGCGGGGTTTCCTTCCTCTGGCCGGACGTAAATATCCGGCTGGGGGGAATGAAAGGCCAGCGTGGTGTAAAAGAAGCTGTCTTCCCGTTTCTTCTGCCCGGCCATGATGGGGCTTTCGAACTGATGAGAGGCCGCTGCCACCGAAGGAGCCGGAGGCTTCTTGGCGGCGAATTGCTGCAAAAACTCCGCCGAAGTCATCCGCTCCTGGGGGGCGGGAGCCGTCACGGCGGCAGGCTGGGACGGTCGGGGATCGACGACGGTTTTTTGCAGCGGAATGCCGTTCTGGCAAGCGGTCAAAGCGCTTTTGACGGCAAAGTAGACGCACTGAAACACCGGCCGCTCGTTGACAAACCGCACCTCTATCTTGGCGGGGTGGACGTTGACATCCACAAGGCCGGGGGTGATGCCGATCTGCAAGACGCAGCCGGGGTATTTGCCGTGGCCCATCAGGGTTTTAAAAGCTTCTTCCACGGCGGCGGCGGCGGTGCG
>CALCSA010000324.1 GCA_937894185.1 uncultured Clostridia bacterium
TAGTGACTGGAGTTCAGACGTGTGCTCTTCCGATCTAGTTTGATGCCCTGCGGGGAAAGGCCTTTTCCATGATTTTTCAGGATTCCATCTCGGGGCTGAACCCCCTGCTCAAGGTGGGGCGGCAGGTGGCCGAAACCTTGGAAATCCACACCCGGCTGGGGCGGGAGGAAATCCGCCGTCAGGTCCTGGAGCTTCTGGCTCACGTGAGGCTGGAGGATCCGGAAATCGCTGCCGGAAAATACCCTCATCAGCTCAGCGGGGGGCAGCGCCAAAGAGTGATGATCGCTATGGCAATCGCATCGGATCCCAAGCTGTTGATTGCCGATGAGCCCACCACGGCTTTGGATGTCACCACCCAGCTGCAGATTTTGGGACTGCTACAGGATTTGCAGCGGGAAACAGGGATGGGGATGATCCTTATCTCCCACGATGTGTCGGTGATCCGGCAAACATGTCAGGAGGTGCTGGTGATGTATTCGGGGCAGGTGATGGAAAGCGGTTTGGCGGACCGGGTGCTGCGTCATCCCCGCCACCCCTATACCGCCGCCCTTATCCGCTCGGTGGCCGGGGTAGAGCAAAAGGGTCACCCTCTCCACACGATTCGGGGCACGGTGGCCCCTTTGGAGCAGCGGCAAAAGGTGGAGGGCTGCGTCTTTGCCGATCGGTGCCAGATTCGCTGTGAGCGGTATCGGGAACCGGTGCCCCTTCAGACCTTGGAGGATGGCAGGCAGATTCGCTGCCATCGGAAGGGAGGCGTAGAAAATCTCTGAGAACCACACGCCTTTGTTGGAGGTCAGGCACATTTCAAAGTCCTACCGGGTGGGGGGAAAGAAACCCTTTACCAGCCACCGAATTGAAGCGCTGGAGGATGTTTCTCTCCTCTTAGAGCGCAAACAGACGGTGGGACTAATCGGGGAATCGGGGTGCGGAAAGAGCACGCTGGGCCGCATCATTGCAAGGCTGCTGCCCCCGGACAGCGGCGAGGTTTTATGGGAGGGAAGCTCCCTCTGGGCAGAGAATGCCTCCTTTGACCGCCACAGCATCCAGATGGTATTTCAGGATTTGGGTAGCGCCCTCAATCCGGGGCGGCGGATTCGCTGGATCATACAGGAAGCTCTGCGGGCCAAGCAAATCCACCGGGACGGCTGGGAGCAGGTGATGAGGGCCATGCTGCCCCGGGTGGGCTTGGACTGGGATTATCTGGAGCGGTATCCCCACGAGCTTTCCGGTGGACAGAAGCAGAGAGTGGCTATTCTGCTGGCCATCCTCATGGAACCCGGGCTCATCGTAGCCGACGAGGTAGTATCCTCGCTGGATGTGTCGGTGCGGGCGCAGATTCTCAATCTGATGCAGGAGCTGCAACAGGCCATGGGGTTAAGCTACCTGTTTATTTCCCACGATGTGGGAACAGTGTACTATATGTCCCACAAGGTGGCTGTGATGTATCTGGGCCAGATTGTGGAGGAAGGCGGCGCAGATGCCGTTTGCCTGCGGGGATGGCATCCCTATACCCAGCTTCTGCTCAGCTCTCAGCTGGAGGGAGTGGGGACCCGGGTCGCCGCCGTGGAACAGGCAGGGGAGATTTCCAGCCGCCTGCGAATGGGGCCGGGCTGCCGTTTTGCCGACCGCTGTCCTCTTGCCCGGGAAAGTTGCCGCAAAGAAAAGCCCCCCCTCCGGGAAGTGGAGGAAGGGCACTGGGTGCGTTGTCCTTACTGTGAATAATTTAAATAGAAGATGCTGTCGCCGGGTGTTGGCGGCAGTATTTTTTTGCTCATGCCGGGGGTGGATGGCAGGGCGCTTGCCAACGTATGGTGTGGATATGGTTTTGCGTGGAGGCCACGATCCTTCAGCTAACGCTGAATCGAAGGTTGTCGCTGACGCAGTGGTGATGCGTTTTCCAGCGTATGGCAGGGATATTGGTTTTGCGTGGGAGCCACGATCCTTTAGCTAACGCTGAATCGAAGGTTGTCGCTGACGCGACGGGTGGGGTGCTTTGCCAGCATGTGGTGGGGATATTGGTTTTGCGTGGGAGCCACGATCCTTCAGCGAGTGCTGGGGCCAAAGGTTGTCGCTGCCGCGACAGGCGTTACTTTTCCCCACGGAAAAGTAACCAAAACGTGTTTTAAGACCTGTGCAGGGAGGCCTGGCCGGCCCCCCTCGCAACCCCCCGCGTCAAAGAAGTATCGCAAAGGGTTAACGACTCCCGAGTGTTCGCTCTACAGGCTATCGGGCCGCAATGTCGCCTTCGGCGACTGCGGCCACCCAAAGAAGGGACAGCAAAAGCGTTACGCTTACCCGACGCTCGTCGTCCTCGTTCCTCGGACTCCTCGCGGGGTCAAGGTTAAAGGCTCCGATCCCCTTTCCCTTTGTTCGCACTCACGTCCCAAAGCATTGATGCCGCTGGGGAATACAACCCTCCAACAAACATTAAACAGGAGTAGCATCTATAGCGACACAGCTACAAAACGCGGGGTTACAAAGGGGTGTCAAACCCCTTTGAGAGGGGTTTGGGGAACCTCCCCCAACGGGAGTACAGAGGGCGGCGCCCTCTGGCGTGTTTTGCCTCCTTTT
>CALCSA010000325.1 GCA_937894185.1 uncultured Clostridia bacterium
GTCAGCTCCAAAGGTGCAGCGGGGCAGCTCCACCGCCATCCGGTGGGCGTTTTGTGCCAGAAGGCCGGGGTCTGCCTGCTCCCAAAGGTGCAGGGGCAAAATCAGCAGTTGGGCCTTCTGTCGGGCGGCGGCTTCCAGCTGGTCCGCCCGCCCCAGACGAATCCGCGGGGCAGGCTGCTCCGGGGGTGTGTGGGTGGCGGAAGGCTGCCAGACCTCCTGCGCCGCCTTCCGGTTCCAAGCCACGGGGCGCAGTTGTTCCCGCTGGTCCAATAGCTCCTCCAAGGCCTGACGGCGCAGGGCATTGAGGACGGACGCAGGAAGCATCAGCCCCGGTTCCAACTCACAGATGATTTCCTCCGCCACAAAGGGAGTGCCTCCCGTTTTGCTCAAAGCCGCCTTGGCCCGTCCCTCGTCGGTGGGGGCGGTGCGGGCTGCCTGTGGCTCCTCCCCCGTTGCGGTGACCCTTCGGCCTTCCCTGTCCCGGATCGTAAGAGAGGAGGGCTTTCCCGCCTCCATTTTGAATGCAAGGGTAACGGGAACCCGCTGCTGTTCCTGACGGTACAGGGCCTCGTAGCTTTTCAGCAGGGGGGCGGTGGCGGCGGTGACATCCTCCTTCTGGCGGGTGCCGAACATGGAAGCATCCCTGCGCCCGGTGAGGTATCCGTCGGTAAAGCCGCTGCGGGAAAACACAGCCGCCAAATCTTCTTTATTGTAGTGGGATTTTTCTCGGGCGGCCACACAGGCGGAAACCGCCGCCGCCACGTATTCCGGCCGCTTCATCCGACCCTCGATCTTGACGGAGCAGACGCCCGCTTTTTGTAAATCCTCCAGCCGGTCCAGCAGGGAAAGGTCCTTGAGGGAAAGGGCGTGGCTGCTGTTGCCCCCCGCAAAGGGCAGGCGGCAGGGCTGGGCGCAAAGCCCCCGGTTGCCGCTGCGGCCGCCAATGACGGAGGAAAGATAGCACTGCCCCGAAAGGCTCATGCACAAGGCCCCGTGGACAAAGACCTCCAGCTCCAGAGGGGTTTCCCGGCGGATGGCGGCAATTTCCGAAAGAGTCAGCTCCCGGGCCAGAACCACCCGGGTAAAGCCCAATTCCTCCAGCTGTTTGGCCCCCGCCACTCCCGTGATGCTCATCTGGGTGGAGGCATGAAGGGGCAGACCGGGGCAAGCCGCCCCAATGCAGGCAGCCACCGCCAAATCCTGCACCAGCACTGCGTCTACCCCCAGAGCGCAGGCGGTTTCCAGAGCGCCCAGCAACAGAGGCTCCTCCTCCCGGCGGATCAGGGTGTTGAGGGTGAGGTGGACCTTGACCCCCCGGCCGTGGCAGTAGCCCACCGCCTCCGCCAGTTGTGCCTCGTCAAAACCCTGAGCGCTGCGCCTTGCGTTGAGCAGTCCCGCCGCCCCCAAATAGACGGCATCGGCGCCGCTCCGAACTGCCGCGGTCAGACTTTCCGGGCCGCCGGCCGGCGCCAATATTTCCAGATTCAAGGTAAGGTTGCCTCCTTTATGCAGGTTATATCCTGCGTTTGGGCTTGTACAAGCTCTTTCTGCGGTTTCTGCGGTTGCGGTTCCGGGCGATCATCAACAGGATATACAGAACCACCACCAGCACCAGAAAGATGATGGCAAATTTAAACCAGAAGGAGGCCACTACCGCCTTGACCTTCTCCAAAATCACCAGAACGCGGGAGGCTTCCACCGATTCGGCGGCCAAAAGCTGCACCCGCCCCACTTCCTCGTTATAGAGCATCAGGCTCACCCAGCCAATGGCATCCCCCTTGGTGATGGGGGCGTCCACCACCTCGGGAACCTCAAAGTTCATCACCACGCCGGTGGCGGGGTCTAAATCCTTGGGTACCAGATAGGTGAAGTTGTCCGCCGTCACCAGCTGGATGTGGTCCTTTTCGGTGTTGAGCCGCAGGGGCACTTCTGCCAGCGCCCGGTTTTTGGCCACCAGCATCTTCACCTTAAAGGAATCAAAGACCCAGTCGTAGATTCTCTGATGATCCTCGTAATCGCTGCGTCCCTCCAGCACCTTGCCGGCGGAATCCAGATAGGGGCCGCCCATGGTGACCAGCAGGTAGGTAAAGCCGTCCTTGGTGGCGGTAGAAATCAGGCAGCGCCCCGACTGAGGCAGGGTTCCGCTTTTGACTCCTTTGAGATAGGGGTAATAGTAGGCGGTACCCGGCACCTGCATCTGAATCGTGGTGGCCCACTCCAGTCCCTCGGGGTTTTTGTTGGTGGGAGCCGCCGAATACCCCGCCGTGGAGACAATCTCCATAAAGCCGGGCAGGCCCACGGCATGGCGGGTGATAGCCGCCATATCCCGGGCGGTGGTCACCTGCTGGGGATCAAAGAGGCCGTTGGGGTTGACAAAGTTTGTGCCCGTTGCCCCCAGCTCCTTGGCCCGCTTGTTCATCATCTCCACAAACTTGGCTTGATTGGCCGGGTCGCTTACGCTCCCCCCCACCACATGGTTGGCGATAATCATGGCAGTTTCGTTGCCGGAGCGGAGCATCAGACCATAGAGCAGGTCCTTCATGGGCATTTCTTCCCCGGCATACATCCCCGCCAGACTCACACTTCCGTAATTGCGCCCATAGTTGTACAGGTAGTCCTGCACATAGTTGGGGTAGACGGTGGGAACCCCAAGGTCGGGGGAGTTTTCCAGCGCCAGAATACAGGTCATCACCTTGACTAAAGAGGCGGGATAGGCGGGCTTATCCGCGTTTTTTTCGTAGATCACCTCTCCGGTATCCATGTTGTAGAGGTAGATGAACTCGCTGGAGGGTTCAAAGTCCGGTTGATGGTTGGGAGCGGCATAGGCAGGCAAAGCAGACAGTGTCAATAGAAGGGCTGCCAGCAACACCGCAAACAGTCTTTTCATTTTGACTTTCTCCCCCCGTTCGGTTATAGTAGAGATTAGATTTATCGTTACTTAGTATACCAGAAAATCCCCCGCCAATCAAATATCGGGGAGCGTTGCAATTGTGAATTTTCCGCGAAGGGAGCGGGCCTTTTGATTTACGTAACCGGAGATACGCACGGGGATCTTTCCCGCTTTAAAAGCAAATTCATGGGGGCTTTGCGCAAAAACGACGTCCTCATCGTCTGTGGGGACTTCGGCTTTGTGTGGGATGATTCCCCCAAAGAAAAACGCCTTCTCAAATGGATTGGCAAGCGGCGGTACCACGTTTTGTTTGTGGAAGGCCCCAACGACAATCTGGAGCTGCTGGCCCGCTACCCCCAGGCTGAATGGAGCGGGGGCAAAGTCCGGGAAATTTCCGGGCGGCTGCGGCAGCTGATGCGGGGTGAAATTTACCAGATTCAGGGCAAGGACGTCTTTGCCTTTGGCGGCGGATCCCGCGAGGAGGAGTTTGCCGACCTGCTGCCCCCATGGGCCAAATGGGAGCTCCCCTCCCCCGAGGAGTTGGAGCATGCTCGTCAAAATCTGGCGGCCCGGGGCAACCGGGTGGACTACATCATCACCCATCAGCCCAGCCGCAAAATCATGGAGTTTCTTTACCCCCACCACCACGATGCCAATGTGCTGGACACCTTTTTGGACGAGCTGCGGGAAACCTGCACCTTCCGCCGCTGGTTTTTCGGGTACCTGCACAAAAACAAACAGATTCCCCCGGGAGAGACCGCTCTTTTTCAGGATGTGGTCCGGGCGGATTAAAGATCCCTGCCCTCTATCACGAAGAAACATTCCACCTGCAGAAAGGACTGCTATGTATGGAACTGACCGTAGGCATGACCGGAACCGCCGCCACCGCCGTCACCAAAGACAACACCGCCGCCGCTGTGGGAAGCGGCGATCTGGAGGTACTGGCCACCCCCATGATGGCGGCTTTGATGGAGCAGGCTGCCGCGGCAGCCATCCGCCCCGCCCTTGCGGCGGGCAAAACGTCGGTGGGCATTAGCCTGCAAATCTCCCACAGCAGCGCCACCCCCGTGGGGATGAAAGCGGAGGCCACCGCCACCGTCACCAAGGTGGAGGGCAGCCGGGTGGAATTTTCCGTCACCGCCCGGGACGATGCCGGGGAGATTGGCTCCGGAACCCACACAAGGGTTGTGGTGGACAGCGCCCGCTTTCTGGAAAAGACGGCGGCAAAGCTCAGGGGATAATGCCCTTGGCACCGTGTTCCATTCATCATTACGAGACGCAAAGCGCCCCTTTTTCGCTGAAAGGGGCGCTTTTTGGTTGGGATATTATGCTTTTCGGCACAGCTCCAGCACCAGATTCATGGCGTACATGCTGGCCCAGTTGCGAATAGGCTTCCTCTGGTCGGCGTATCCCCGGGAAAGGTGTAGTTCCAGCACCTTTTCCTGGGTTTCGGTCACCGCCGCCACATAGACAAGGCCCACCGGCTTTTGGGGAGTGCCGCCCCCGGGACCTGCGATTCCGGTGGTGGAAAGGCCGATGTGGGAGCCGGAAGCGGCCCGGATGCCCCGGGCCATCTCCAAGGCGCACTCCGGGGAGACTGCTCCATGCTCCTCCAACGTTTGGGCAGATACCCCCAGCATCTTCTGTTTACTCTCGTTGGAGTAGGTGACGGCCCCACACAAAAACACCTGCGAGGCTCCCGGAATATCCGTCAGGCGGGAGGCGATGGTTCCGCCGGTGCAGCTTTCCGCCACGGCAATGGTTTGGCCCAGTTCCTGCAGCCGGCCCACCAGCGCGTGCTGAAGGTCCTCCACATCCACGCCGTAAACGTGGTCGGCAAACAGGGCGCAGATTTCCTCCATCACCGGCTGCATCAGAGCCTCTGCCTCTGCTTCGTCGGCGGCGGAGGCGGTCACCCGCAGCTGCACCTCCCCCAGCTTGGCATAGGGAGCAATGGTGGGGTTTTCATGGTCCAGCATACTTTGGTGGAGCCTGTCTTCCACCGTGGACTCCCCAATATCAAACAGGTGGATGGTGTGGGAGCGAAGCACCCGGGTGGAGCGGCTTTCCAAGTAAGGGCGCACCTGCTTTTGGAACATAGCCGTCATCTCTCTGGGAGGGCCCGGCAGCAGGATGACCACCTTGCCCTGACTTTCCACCGCCAGCCCGGGAGCCGTTCCCTGATCGTTGTCAAAAATATGGGCCCCCTTGGGAAAGTAGGCCTGCTTCTCATTATTTTTGGTAAACACCCGTCCCCGGCCTTTAAACATAGCCTCCATCTTTTCCAGAGAGGGGCGGTGGAGCTCCATGGAAAGGCCGAACAGCTCCGCCACCGTCTCTTTGGTCAAATCGTCGTAGGTGGGGCCAAGGCCCCCGGTGGTGATCACCATATCCGCCCGGGAAAGAGCCAGTTTCAGCCCTTCGGCCAGACGCCCGGCATTGTCCCCCACCACGCTCTGGTAATAGCAGCCG
>CALCSA010000326.1 GCA_937894185.1 uncultured Clostridia bacterium
AGATAATAACATACCGCCCTTCCTATGTCAAGGGGTTTTCTTCAAAACTTCTCGGAAATCGTCAATACACCGGTTGTTGTGTCGAAAAGTGTGATAAAACCGCCCCCAAAGTCCACCTGCCAGTCCTGATAAAGGGGGCGGGGCATGTGATAACGGCGCAGGATGCTCTGAATTACCGAGAGGTGGGTGACCACGGCGGCGTTTTGCAGGCCCTTGCGCTCCGCCTCCCGGACAATCTGCCGAAAGGCAAGGGAGCAGCGGGCGGCAAAGGCATGGGGCTCCTCTCCATGGGGGGCAGGGGCCGGGCACCGGTCGGCAATCCACCGCAGGAACTCCGGATCCTCCTCCAGCTCCCGGTAGCTTCTGCCTGCGAACTCCCCATAATCGTAGGGCTCCAGCTCCCGCAACACAATGGCAGGAGTTCTGGGGTAGATAATCTGGGCAGTGGCAAGACTACGGGAGCGGCCACTGGTAAAGACAAGCTCCGCCCCGGGATAAATCCCGTTGGAAGCCCGCCAGATCAAAGTGGTTTCCCCCCGGCTGGACAGGGGTTCATCAATGACGCCCAAAAACCTGTCCTGCAGACCTGCTTCGGTGACGCCGCTTCGGATCAAGGCAACGGTAATAGTCATAAAGCTTGTCCTGCCTTTATCTATAAAGTACACCTTTATTGTATCTTATCGAAGAAAAAAGTCAACGGCTACTTTTTCCGGCACCAAGCACCAAAATGCTGCACATGGCCAGCAGACAAAGAGTGACCGCCGCTCTGGGAGAGTTCACCTCCAAAGCGGGAGGAACCGCGGTGCTCCAAGCAGGCAGGTCGGCGCAAAACTCCCGGTACAGGGTCAGGGCGATTCCCGCCGACAAAAACCCGTGGGCAATCCGGGAGGAAACATAGGGCCAAAACTGGGGCTTTTTGCCGGGAAAGCAGGAGATAACCTGAAAGATCACCGACAGCCCGCCCCAAGAGCAGCAAAAGCTCAAGGCGACGATGGCCGCCTCTCCCCCCAAGGCCGCGGCGGCAATGCTGCCTCCCGTCACCTCAAACAGTCCCGTAAAAAAGGCGTTGACCGCTCCCGGACTTAGATGGAGAACGCCGGCTATGGCGTCGGGCAATCCCCTGCCTCTTAATAAGGAGAGAAGCCCCGAAAACAAAATGGCAAAGGCACACATGGTCAGCATGGCAGAGGAGGCATCCACCACTGCGGGGACAAAGGCTCCGGCTCCTGCGGCAGAACGCCCCTTCTTCCCTTTGGGAACCGGATTCCCCAGAGAAACCACCCCGCCAATGATCAGCGTCGCCAGAACCTGCCCCGCCAGCAGGACCACTCCCCCCCGGCGCACCATTAGCATTCCCACTCCCACTGCGGAAATGAGGAAGGAAGGGCTGGCGTTGACGCAGAAGCAGAGCATCCGCCGGGCAGTGGCCTCGTCAATCTCCCCCTTATCCAGTAAGTTGGCCACCATCTTGGCCCCCACGGGATACCCCCCGATGAGGCCGAGCAGCACGGTGGCCCCCAGATGGGCGGGCAGCCGGAACAACCGGGTAGTAATGGGAGCCAGCGGAAGGGAGAGAATCCGGGCCATATCCGTCCCCACCAAAAAGCAGCTGAGCACCATAAAGGGAAACAGGGAGGGAATCAGCACGCCGCCGCAGACTCCCAGCCCCCTGCGAACCCCATCGGCCACCATGGAAGCATCCATAAGAAGTCCCACGCCCAGCAACACCAGCAGAAGGGACAGCAACAACACGCCTGTTTTTTTCATCAAAGTCCTTTCACCTTACCTTATTATAAATACACAAAGTTTTGTCCTCTCCCCACCCCGGAAAAGGAGGAGGGTACACGCCTGTTCACTCTATACATATGAGACAGCGGGGGCAAAACATGTCTATCCACCCTTGCCGGCGCATACATCTATATATAGAACAAAGCGGGAGGATAGGTCATGAATCGACGCAGAAACCGGGAAGCCACCCCCGTTCCCGAGCCAAAGCCCAAGGGTGGACTGGGGGAGCTGTTTGATATTCCCAAGGCGGCCATGCCGGGAGTGATGCAGATCGAACTGGCCGGCAATACCGAAGCGGTGGTCAGCGGCTGCACCGGCGTGCTGGAATACGACGAGAACATCATCCGGCTGGCAGGGGGAAAGATGAGTGTCCGCTTTACCGGCCGGGGACTTCAGATCAAGGTTCTCACCCACGACAGCGCCATCATCGCCGGCTTTATCCTGAGCGTAGAGTTTGCGACCTAGGGCCTGTTGACGTAACGTTAACAGCCCGCCTTTTTGGTGGCTTTGAATCACTTCTTAGCTCAACGGTCTTAACAAAGGGGGCAGCTTTTTGGGGCCAGGCATACCTTATTATAAGCCGCCATCTTTTTCCTTCACATTCCCAGTTAAAGAGGAGAACTCCCATGTTTTTGATTGCTCTCATCCGATACATCAGAGGATATGTGCGTTTTTCCATTCGGGGCATGTATGTGGAACGCTTTTTGAATCTTTTGGCCCGGGAACGGATTGTCATCTGGGACGCAAAGCGCCGGGAGGATTCCCTTTCCGCCTGTGTGGCCGCCGTCCGCTACCCCGAGCTGAGAACTCTGGCCCGAAAGGCCGGGGTCAGGCTCCGTCTTTTGGAAAAACACGGCCTGCCCTTTCAGCGCAAAAAGCTGAGCCGCCGCCGGGGTCTTGTGGTGGGGCTGGGCGTTTTTGTGTTGTTCCTATTTGTAATGAGCCGGTTTATCTGGTCCATTCAGGTCAACGTGCAGGAAAAGGTCCCCCCGGAACGGATTCTTTCCGTGCTGGAGGATCTAGGGGTCAAGCCCGGCATTTTGCGCAGCTCCATCAATGTGCGGGAGACCGAAAGCAAGGCCCTGCTCCAGCTCCCCGAGCTGAGCTGGATTGCCCTGAATATTGACGGCTCCACCATTTATGTGGAGGTCAACGAAACCATGCCGGTTCCCCCCATGGTGGACCCGGGAACCCCCTGCAATGTGGTGGCTTCCCATTCGGGGCAGATTCTGGAACTGCAAATTTACAGCGGCCAGCCTGTGCTGGAAAAGGGGGAGGCGGTGCTGGAAGGCCAGATCATCGTCAGCGGCATCACCCAAGATAAGCGGGGGCAAAACACCTTCCGCCACGCCCGGGCCGATGTTCTGGCCGAGGTGAGCCTTTCCTTGGAGGTAACCGTCCCGCTGGATCAGGTCACCTACGAGGAAACGGGAAAGACCCTGCGCCGCAACTATCTGCGGGTGTTGGGGGTGGAATTCCCCCTCTTTCTGCCCCTGCCGGTCCCCCGGCCCTATTTGGCCCAGCGCAACCAATATCCCCTCATGGTGGGGCCTCTGGAGCTCCCCCTTTCCCGCCGGTTGGAGGAGTATACCCTGATGCGGGAGGTCCCCGTGGTCTACACCGAGGTGCAGGCCAAGGATCTGGCCCTGCGGGAGCTGGCCGCTCTGGAGCAGGTAAAGGTCGGTGACAGCCAAATTCAAAGCCGCACCCTCACCGGCCATTTAGAGGGCCGCTCTTACCGGTTGCAGGCAGATTATATTTGCCATATGAACATCGCACTGCAAAAAGAAATTCTGCACAGCGAATAAAAACCGTATACTCATCCCATAATCATGGAAAGAATTTGTTAAGTTTCAATAAAATTTTTAAATTTTTACAAATAATTAATAAATTCTTTCGCAAATGTGATATAATGGTGATAACTTAATGTAATTTGAATCTGGAAAGTGCCGTAAAGCCGCTTGGACAGAAGCTTTTTCTGCCCCCGCCCGGAACTGGGGCACACTCCGCATTATTGGGGGAATCGCATCCGCGCCATGATAGAGCATTTGATATGGATCGACAGGATGGAACATGCCGTAGAGCTTTTTGGCAATTACGACAAGAACATCGACATTTTGCGAAACGCCCTGGGCGTACAGGTGGTCTGCCGGGGCGGAGAAATCCGGGTTTCCGGCGAGGAGGCAAACGTCTCCCGTGCCGCCCGTGCCATTCAGGGTCTTTTGCGGCTGGTGGAACGGGGCGAACAGCTCACCGATCAGTCCGTCCGCTACATGCTGACACTGGTGGAAGAGGGCAACGAAAGCGAGATCGAAACCCTTGCTAAAGACGTCATCTGCATCACCGCCCGGGGCAAGCCTCTC
>CALCSA010000327.1 GCA_937894185.1 uncultured Clostridia bacterium
CGGCATGGAGCGGATGATGGGCCGGATTGACACCCCTGTTCGCAAGGTGTTTGACTACGCTCAGGAGCACTTCCTCTCCAAGCTGCCCATCGTCTACATCCTCACAGTCACCACCAACACTCCCGAGGGTGTGGCCATTCACGGCCTCTTTGCCGGAACAACCCGCGCTCCTTACGAGGAAGCCTGTGCTCTGGCCAAGGAAAAAAACCTGATCTTTGTGGATCAGCCCTTCAAAAAATGTGTGGTGTATCTGGATCCCGCCGAGTTTAAGAGCACCTGGCTGGGGAACAAGGCCATCTACCGCACCCGCATGGCCATGGAGCAGGACGGCGAGCTGATTATTCTGGCTCCCGGGGTGCGCAAGTTCGGAGAAGACGCCGAAAACGACCGTCTGATCCGCAAATACGGCTACGTGGGACGGGAAAACGTCATCGAGCTGTTTGGCAGGGAGAAGGATCTCCAGACCAACCAGAGCGTGGCGGCCCACCTGATTCACGGCTCCTCCGACGGGCGCTTTTCCATCACCTACGCCACCGCCCACCTGACGCAGGAAGAGGTGGAGGGAGCGGCCTTCCGGTATATGCCCTACGAGGATGCCATTAAGCGCTACGACCCCGCCCAGCTCAAGGACGGCTACAATACCCTGCCTGACGGGGAGGAAATCTTTTATATCAGCAACCCCGCCTTGGGCCTTTGGTCCAAGCCCTTCTAAATCGTCAAGACTCATCGTAAGAGCCGGAGAAGAACAGCTTCTCCGGCTCTTTTGCGTGCTTGGCAGGGGAGGTTCACCGCCTTTGGGCAAAGAAAATCCCCCGACAGTGAATCGGGGGATTGGATGAATTATTTTGCGTATTCGATGGCTCTGTTTTCCCGGATGCAATGGACCTTGATCTGACCCGGATAATCCAGTTCTTCCTCGATCTTCTTGCAAATTTCCCGGGCGGTAATGGTGAGCTGGTCGTCGCTGATGATATCGGGGCGAAGAAGCACCCGGATTTCGCGGCCGGCCTGAATGGCGAAGGATTTTTCCACCCCGTTAAAGGAGTTGGTGATTTCCTCCAGCTTTTCCAGCCGTTTGATATAGTTCTCGATGTTTTCCCGGCGGGCTCCCGGCCGTGCGGCAGAGATGGCGTCGGCAGCCTGCACCAGACAAGCGATGGTGGTGCTGGGCTCCACGTCCCCGTGGTGAGCTTCGATGGCGTGAATCACTTCGTTGCTTTCCTTGTACTTGCGGGCTACATCCACACCGATCTGCACGTGGGACCCTTCGATCTTGTGGGTGAGAGCCTTGCCGATATCGTGGAGGAGCCCGGCGCGTTTGGCCAAGGCAACGTTGGCGCCGATTTCGGCAGCCATGACGCCAGCCAGATTGGCCACTTCGATGGAGTGCTGCAGCACGTTCTGGCCGTAGCTGGTGCGGTAGCGCATCCGGCCCAGAAGCCGAACCAGCTCGGGATGGATTCCGTGAACGCCTGTCTCCATAGAGGCGCGCTCTCCATCCTGCTTGATCTTGGCTTCCACTTCCCGCCCCGCTTTTTCCACCATTTCCTCAATACGGGAAGGATGGATGCGGCCATCCTGAATCAGCTTTTCCAGAGCGATGCGGGCAATTTCCCGCTTGACGGGATCGTGGCTGGAAAGGGTGATGGCTTCGGGGGTGTCGTCGATGATGAGATCGACGCCGGTCAGGGTTTCGAGAGTGCGGATATTGCGCCCCTCGCGGCCTATGATGCGGCCCTTCATCTCATCGTTGGGCAGGGGCACCACCGAGACGGTGACTTCGGCCACGTGGTCGGAGGCAATGCGCTGAATGGCTTGGGAAACAATGCTGCGGGCTTTATCTTCGGACTCTTCCCGGATTCTTTGCTCGGTTGCGGCAATGCGCAGAGCTTTATCCCGGGTCAGTTCGTCGTCCAGATTGGCAAGAAGATACTCT
>CALCSA010000328.1 GCA_937894185.1 uncultured Clostridia bacterium
TTGGAAATCAGGGCTGGCGGAGTACTGCGATGTTTTTTGCGAGACGGCTGTCTTTTCCATCGACGAAACCCGCCGGATTTTGCAGCGGGCCAGAGAGCTGGGCTTTGCCCTCAAGGGGCATATGGACGAGATTGACCCCATTGGCGGGGCCGAACTGGCAGGGGAGATGGGCCTTGTCTCCGCCGAGCATCTGATTCAGGCCAGCGACCCGGGAATTCAGGCCATGGCCAAAGCCGGGACGGTGGCGGTTCTTCTGCCCTGCACCTCCTTCTATCTGGATAAGCCCTATGCCCGGGCCCGGGATATGATCGCAGCGGGAACTGCCGTGGCGGTGGCCACCGACTTTAACCCCG
Organism: uncultured Clostridia bacterium; assembly: GCA_937894185.1. GTDB lineage: Bacteria > Bacillota > Clostridia > Oscillospirales > Ruminococcaceae > WRAV01. The sequence goes on from CALCSA010000328.1 coordinate 354, forward strand.
GCTCCAGCCCCAACCTCAACCTTCAGTTGGCCATGAATCTGGCTTGCCTCAAGTACAAGCTCACCCCCGCCCAAGCCCTCACGGCGGTGACCCTCAACGGAGCGGCGGCCATCGGGCGGGCGGAGCGGGTGGGCAGCGTGGAGGTGGGCAAGCAGGCCGACCTGCTGATCTGGAACGCCCCCGATCTGGATTACATCTTTTACCGCTACGGCTCCAATCTGGTGAATACGGTGATGAAAAAGGGAGCCGTGGTGGCACGGCCCAAAGCTCTATAAACAGTTAAGATGCTTCCGGCTTTTGGATGTGCCAGCTTACGAGAGGGGGAATGGCCTTTATGATGAAAACAGCGGTTGTGTTTCAGTCGCACTATGGCTCTACCCAGCGGTATGCCCAGTGGATTGCAGAGGAGTTATCCTGTGATTTATGGGATCGCAAAAAGATAAAGGTGGTGGATTTGCAGCCCTATCATACCATTGTGTGCGGGGGCGGCCTGTATGCCGGCGGCGTTCTTGGCATCGATCTGCTGGCAAAGCATTTTCAGGAGCTCCGTCACAAAAATCTCATCCTGTTTACCTGTGGATTGGCCGACCCCGCCAACCCCGGCAATACGGACAACATCCGAAAAGGCCTTGGCAAGACTCTGACCCCTCCCATGGGGGAAGCCATCGAGATATTCCATCTGCGTGGGGCTATTGATTACCAAAAGCTGGGACTTGTTCACAAAGCTATGATGGCGGCCCTTCACCACATGATTACAAAGAAGGACGCCGCTCTCTTGACCGATGAGGACCGGGAAATGCTTGCAACCTATGGCAAGGCGATAGACTTTACCCACCGGGCAGCGACAGCGCCCCTGATTCACTATGTGCGGGGGCTGGAGCAACCGGGCTAACTTCTGGCTAACTTCCTGATGGGTTCAATGATAACACAACAAAAAGCCCGCCTGTCCGGCCTTTGTGACCGGTCAGGCGGGTCTTTGCGTGTATACGGTTGCCTTTACTTGCGGGAGATGGCCTTTTTGGCAGCCTGTGCGATGTCGGCGGAAGTCAGATGGTAGTACTTCACCAGAGACTCCGGGTCGCCGGACCGGCCAAAGGTATCCCGGACGCCGATCCGCTCCATGGGAACGGGGTGGTTTTCCACCAGCAGCTCGGCTACCG
>CALCSA010000329.1 GCA_937894185.1 uncultured Clostridia bacterium
CGCAAGTTCCTGCCCGATGCGGTTGGCCTCCTCTGGAGTGAGGTCATCATCCGGGTGGAACGCTTGGCGGGTGTGGTAGGCGATGATGTCTCTGTCGCCCTGACTGCGTCCGGTGAGTGAAACATACTGCCGCTTGGAGAGGGCGAACTCCGCGTCAGCAGTCTTGAAGTCACACTCGTAGGATGAAACCAACTCGCCATCCCTTGTCTTTTCTGGATTCGAAACGTAGTCGATGGCATCCTCTATCCTTCTGCCACTGCCCAGGTGAATGGGCATCAGCCGGGTGGTAGCGACGAACTGCACCTCCTTCCCCAGACAGAAAAGCGCGGCGAAGTTTTTCTCTCGCTGCGCCCCTGTGTTTTGTTAAATAGACTTCATTGCTCCATTTAGATTCTCCAACAGGTCAATGAACCACCCTACCAGCTTAGGAATCCCATGGGGGCTGATAAGGAAAGCGATAGCAGTGGTGGTCAAGGTTCCGATGGGTTCCTTGAAGAGAATCAGCGTCAGCAATGCCACCGTGAAAAGCAGGGTGGCAATTGCCCCCAGCACCGCCCCGGAGCAGTCGCAGACGAATCGACAGACGCCAACCACGACGGACAGCGCCAACGTGAAGGGAAACAGCAGAATTCGAAGCAATAGCCGCATGATGGTCCTTCCTCCTACTCGTCAGAGAGCTTATCGCCCTCTGGACTTTTCGATTCCAGAACCCGAATATCCGGCTCCGGCCAAGAAATGAACATCTCCTCGGTATCCTGCTGCGCCTTTTGCAAAATGGCAATGGCATCGGTCTGTGCGTTGAATAGTCGCTTATACATCGCCGCATAATCCGACATAACAAATCCCTCCTGCTCTTAGTGTTGGTTGATGTTACCTTGGTTGGGCGAGCTTTACAAGAGGGTGAAAACACGTTATTTTAAACTATTTTCTGCCAAACGTTGTTGCTTTTGCAAGCACTATCCGATCTTGGATAGAGCGGTGAGAATGCCACTGGCGCGATCCCAAATCTCGTCCAGCCGAACACGCAGGTCTTCGATGTCGGCGGCGTAGACGCTGCCAGTCTCGTTGGCTCGTTTGGCGTACTGGTTTAGGTTGTTGGAGCAGTAGCGCAACAGCGACACCAGCTCCCGGACATCGGAGAGATCAAGGCTGATGAAGTAACCGTCAATTCCTACCTTGCGAAAGTAGGCTCCTACACTGGTGACACCCATCGCCGCCATGCGCTCCCGGATGAGAGCGGCCTCCTCCTCGGTGGCCGCAAAGTGAAAGCGCACCGTGCGCTTGCGCATAGGCTTCTTGCAGCGGCTCATCGCTCAGATCCACCTTGGGTTTTATTGCGTGGGTGTTTCTTTTCGCCAGGTTCTTTCTGCGAATGAGGTGCATGTTTTGCTGCCTTGATTTGCCTCATTACAGAGGGTTCCTCCTCGGCAGGAGTCCCAGGCGCAAACTCCCCGCAGGTCTCAGCGGTAGCCAGCGGGCTTGGGATTGCCTTGATTGATTCATCCTTCATATGAACCAGAATGCGGGTAACGTAATTATCAGCTGCCTCCTTGGCTGTGCTGCAGTAGTTTCCCCAATAGAAATCCCGTGCACCGTTTTCGGTGGAGAACTGCCAGCAGACAAACGGCGCAGCCGCCTTGGGATTATGCCCGATGGCGAAGCCGCGCTGGTCATTAAACCAAATGGAACGCGTGATTTTGTAATTCTGTACAGCGTCACCAGTCTCCGGCGCGCCGGGCAAGGCGAACCGCTCCGCACCCAACTCCTGATACAGCTTGCGGAAGTGATCGGCAAAGCCGTCCAATAAAATCGGATGTGCATTCAGGACAGCGTCGCCAAACGTCTTGTCGGGCAGATCGAAGGAGGAAGCCCACTCTTTGTTGGTGCGGGAGAAGCGTCCATCGAATTCCCGACTGCGAATGTTGTGGGCAAGCACTGCGTTAACCCGCTGGAAACCGCAGTTGTGGATCGCCACCATTGAAGCAATTCCGAGGTTGTAGAAGTCACGCTTATAGCAGCTGTTATGGATCGCCTCGTCGATGACCTTGGCACATTCAGAATTGCGACCGCTGCTAATGTGGTAAAAGGAAGTCTCCAGGCGATCCTTTGCTTTTTCAATGCCATAGGGGTAGACGATTTGATCCGGATCCACCTTGCTCACACTAGCCTCAACCATTGCTTCAAAAAGTTCACGGCAGAACTGCCTTTCCTCCGGCAACTTGGTTTTTAGTTGTGCAGAGAGATAGCGGCCACAGATTCCCAGGGCTTCCTCCATACCGTGGCTGAGGGCGGTATCCCGAAAAAAATCTAAGCCGATCTCGTACTTGATTGTGTTCCCCACACGCTTCACTTGATCGACGCCGTAGACAATCCCAAGGCCGGAACCGCTGTCCCACCGCACATGAATAGTCCCACTGTCATCCACTGAGGCCACCCGGCCCCGGTCACCGGGACGCAGCATGGAATATGGATCGTCCATAGCAACAAGCTCCACCCGTGTCCCGGCTGGGTATTGCTCTCGCAGGCGGGCAACGGTTTCCTTCGATGCAAATCTCATGTAGTTTTCCTCCATCCTTAACGCTCGTGTTTATTTCCTTCCTTTTGGGACAGGGTTTCTCCTACCGCGAATCTGCCCCAACGCTGTCAATGAAATGGATTGTCTCCCTCAAGCGGTCTTCCTCCCAAAGTCCAGCTTAAAGTTGGCATACTGCCCGGTGTCCTCCAAAATCACCGTGGCGTCATAGGTTTTGCCGGTCTTTTCAGAATAACAGCCGGTGAGCCTTACGCGCCCCTCTTTCAGAAGTGCGGCGGCGACGGATTTTGTCAACGTCTTTTTCTTGGTGATTTCTTTTTTCTTGGCGGCGAAGAACTTGTTATCCCGCCAGAGAACGAATCTGCATTCGCTCCCCGAACAAAAAAAGCCTTTCTTGCTTTCGGTTACGGCGCAGCCACAACGTGGGCAGGAGCCGACCACAGCCCCAGCAGGTCGGGCAAATCGGGCTTTGTTCTCTGCATCCGGCGCGGCGTGTGTAGATACGAGATTGTGGATTATGGCGGCAATGCCCTCCATGAAATCTGCATCTGCAAGCTCCCCGCGCTCGATTTGTTTCAGCTTATGCTCCCACTCGGCGGTGAGCTGGGGAGATTTGACGGCGTCGGGCAGTACGGCGATGA
>CALCSA010000330.1 GCA_937894185.1 uncultured Clostridia bacterium
AGAGAGCCTTGATTCATCGGCTTGAATTTAGAGGCAGGCGCCTTGCACTGAGGGCAAAACTCCGGCGGAGTGTCGCCATCATGAACGTAACCGCAAATGGTGCAAATATACTTAGTCATTTAACAAGTCCCCTTCTGCTATGTAATTAACGTTACTTTATTATAGCACAGCTGCAGTGCAACCTCAATGGTCAGAAGTATATTCTATACCATTTTAGTATCTTATGTAAAAAGTAAGGGGGCAAACCTCCAAATATTTGAATAATATTACAAATTTGGGCAGATACTATTGGTACCACAGGAAGCGAGGTGATTCTGAAATGGCCAAAAACAAGGATAACAAAGCTAAGAGCAACAAAAGCTCCAACAAGGGTGGAGCAAACATGATGGAAAACCAGCACACCCAAAACAAACAGGCAAACCAGAAGGGGACCTCCTCCAAGGAGAGTTCCGGTCAATATTCGGACTAACGGCAAAGTCCACCCCGAAGCGTTCGGGGTGGACTTTCTTGTAGGACGCTGCGGCCCGTATCCATCATGGTCAGGGCATTTGGCGGCTTTACAGGCGAATCTGCATCCACTTGCCGCCTTTAAAGCGCAGGTAGGTGAGAATCAGCCGCAGATACTGGTCGGCCAAAAATCCAAGCCAGGCGCCAATCAGACCCATTTGCATCGGATAAGCCAGAACCCAAGCCAAACCGGGGCGCAAAATCATCAGGCAGAGCATGGAGACCACAGCGGTGTAGCGGGTGTCGCCGGCTCCCCGCAGAGAGCCCATGTACACCAGCTGAATGGCCTGCCCCATAGTAGTGATACTGATGATGATCATAATGGCTTCACTGACCTGCACAATGGCGGGCTCGTCGGAGAACAGAGAAAAAATCCACCGCCCCCGCAGCACGAAAAAGATAAAGATGATAGAGCAGATCACCGCTGCAATGCGGCTGCACACCTTGCCGTACATATCCGCAAGATCGGGGCGCTTCTTTCCCAGATTCTGCCCCACCAGAGAGGCCGCGCAAATTCCAAGGCCATCCCCGATGGAAAAGCTCATGGATACAATGTTCATCCCAATGGTGTTTGCGGCCAACATCATGGTGCCAAGGCCCGCTACCAGTTTGCTGTAAGTAATGAGGCCCACCCGCACGAAGGCCTGCTCCACAAACGCGCCGGAAGCCACCTGAAACATGGGCTGCAGCGTCTTTTTCTCAAAGCGCCAGCCCTCTTTGGTGCGAATAGTTAAAAAGTGTTCTCGGTCGGAAACGCTGTAAAGAGCCAGAATCAGCCCCACAACCCAGCCCAGAGAGGTGGCGATGGCCGCTCCCTTGGTCTCCAGACGGGGAAAACCGAAGTTGCCTTCGATGAGCAAATAATTGAAGAAGATGTTGACCAGATTGGCCACCACATTCACCCGCATGGTGACCCGGGTAAAGCCCGCTCCCCGCTGGGCGGCGCAGATGGTGTTGGAAACGCAGAAGGCGGGAATTCCCAGCAAGATGTACTCAAGGTATAGGTTGGCCTGTTCAATGGTGTCGGCCTGAGCGCCCACAAACCAGAGAATCTCCCGTCTGAAGATCATGGTCAGAACCGCCGCCAGCAGGGAAGCGATCAGGCTGATAAGAATCCCCTGCCGCAGGCAATGTCCGGCGGAGGTGGCGTCGTTTTCCCCCTTGCGCCGGGCCACAATGGAGGTAACCGCCACGTTTAGAGCCAGCACCGGGGTAATAATGGCAAAGCGGGGCTGGGTGCAAAGAGCCACCGCCGCAATGGCCTCGGTGCCCACCGAGCTGACCATCATGGTGTCCACCAGAGAAACCAGCGCCACCAGCAGAGCTTCGGACATGGAGGGCAGCGCCAATTTTAAAGCGGTGCGATAAGCCTCCTGAGTGCCGGGCAGTTCCCCCAGCCTTTGGGCAGAAGGTACCATCGATTCCGTAGAGAAAAACCGGCGCAGACGCGCGGTCATGCTATCACTTCTTTTCTGTGTGTGATTTCATAAGGCAGGCCCTTCCGCAAGTTCCGGAAAGGCCTCTTGTCTTTGGTTGCCGCAACGCCGGAAGCAGCCCGGTCTGGGGCTGATCGGCGGCAAATGCAGGGTGCAAGCCCAAGGACGCCAAAGTCTTATTATAGCATAAACTTTGGGAGAACACCATGGGCTTTCCCGGCAGGGGATGCTCCCAAGCCCGGCGGACCGGGGAGAAAATCTGGGGAGTATTCCAAGGCCTTTGGCATCCCCCTTGGAATTTTCTCCTTACAAATGGGACGGAATATGATATAATATCCCTAGAGTGGCAGCGGCCTTTTTTCTTCCCGGCCTATATCAGCCGGATACCCATCGGCCCCGCCGGATGTTTGATGCCAAGGGGCCGCTTCTCGCTGCCCCTTTCCGCCTGCGTGATACCATATTGGCCTTTGCTTGTATGGTATCACTGCCTTTATCCCCCTCTGAAAGGAAGCCTGTACATGCCCTATTACGTTGACGGTCCCCTCTGGAGCAGCGCCTTTGCGGTTCCCGGTTCCATTGTAGATCAACACCTCAAGCTCTGCGGTGGCGCCTCCCTCAAGGTGCTGCTGCTTCTGTTGCGCCGCGGCGGCGATGCCGACCTTGGAGAAGTCGCCTCTTTTCTAAACCTGCCTCATGCCGATGTGCAGGACGCCGTCAACTACTGGGTGCATCTGGGGGTGCTCCGCCAAACGGAGGAAGCCCCCGATTCCAAGCCCTCTGCAACCGCCTCTGCCCCTTCCGCTGCCATTCTCTCCTACACCATGGAAGAGGAGCCCCCCCCGGAAGAACCCCAACCCCAGCCTGCGGAAAAATCCCCCCTGCGCATCCAGCGCAGGCGGCTGACCACCCGGCAGGTCAACGAGATGGGCCGGGAGGATCAGAACATCGCCTATCTGCTGCAGGAGGCCCAAGGGGTGCTGGGCAAGCCCCTCACCCCCGTATCCACCGATACCATCGCCGCCCTGTACAGCTACTACGGCATGCAGCCTGATCTGGTTTTGATGCTGCTGCAATACTGTGTTTCCTTGGGCAAGGACAACATGCGGTATGTGGAAAAGGTAGCTGCCGGGTGGATTGAAGCGGGCATCGACTCCCACGAAAAGGCCGAAGGGGAAATCCTCCGGGCCACCCGCCGCCAAAGTACCGAAGAAAAAGTCCGGCGGCTGATGGGGATTTATGACAGGGCTCTGGTGGGCAGCGAACGGGAGTTTATTCGCGTCTGGACCGAGGAGCTTTGCTTTTCCACCGAGCTGATCGGCCTTGCCTACGAGCGAACTATTGAGCAAAAGGGAAAGTTGAGCTTTGCCTATCTCAACGGCATTTTGCAGAACTGGAAGGCCAAAGGAATTTCCACCGTCAAGCAGGCCCGGGAGGAAATGCAGCAAAATCTTGGCAAGTGGAAGCGGGAACAGTCCCCTGCCCCCGCCAAATCCGAGGCCTCCTACGATATGGAGGAACTGGAACGCCTTACATACGGCACGAAGGAGTAGCTCATGGGATATTCAAAACAGATTTATCAGCGGGTGTGGGATATTCTGGACGGCAGGAAGCAGGCCGCCCGGGAAGAAGCTTCCCGTCACCGGGAGGAAATTCACCACAAGATCCCCCGCATTGCCGAACTGGAGCGCCAGATGGCCCAGCAGGCTGCCCGCATCACCCGCATTGTGGTGGCGGGCTCCCCCGATGTGGAGGCGAAGATGCAGGAGCTGGCAGAGACCAATCTGGGGGTGCAGCAGGAGCGGGTTGCCCTGCTGATTCAGCACGGCTATCCCCGGGATTATTTGACGCTCCGCCATGTTTGCACCGACTGCCGGGATACCGGCTACGTGGAGCAGAACATGTGCCCCTGTATGAAGGCACTCCTTCGTCAGGAGGCCGCCGCCCAGCTCAGCCGGGTTTCCCCGGTGGGCAGCAGCACCTTCCAAAGCTTTTCTCTGGATTATTACCCCGACACCCCCGACGATTCGGGAATCAGCCCCCGGGTTCGGATGCAGGATGTATTGAGCACCTGCCGCCACTGGACCGGCACCTTTTCCTCCAAAAGCGAAAGCCTGCTGCTAATTGGCAAAACCGGCCTTGGCAAAACCCATCTGTCGGTGGCCATGGCCGCCGAGATCACTCTGGCTGGCTACGGGGTGATCTACACCTCGGTGCAGCGGATGATGGACATGCTGGAGGCAGAAAAGTTTTCCCGGGAGTCCGGCTCCAAGGAGCAGTACCGGGATACCATGGTGGCCTATCTGGATTGCGATCTGCTGGTGCTGGACGATCTGGGCACCGAGTTCATGAACCAGTTTGTGGGAGCCACCCTCTTTAACATTTTAAACTCCCGGCTGGTGGAGGAGCGCCCCACCATCATCAGCACCAATCTGGAGCCGGCGGAAATCGAGGCCCGCTACTCCCAGCGAATGGTCTCCCGTCTGGTGTGCGCCTACAAGGTGCTCCGCTTTGCAGGTAAGGACATCCGCTATCAAAAGAAGGTAGAGGGAATCCGTCAATCTTAGCGACTCGTCTGTTCCATTTGGTTGGTATTGCTATGCATCCCTATCAAAGTGTGCAGTCGGACTTACGGCGGCACACTTTTTTGTGGGCAAAACAAAAGCCTCCGGCCATTTACCCGGAAGCTTGTGGTCAGATATGGCGGCTGCTTTCCTCCCCTTTGGAGAAAAGCCCGGTGTGGGAGTGCTT
>CALCSA010000331.1 GCA_937894185.1 uncultured Clostridia bacterium
AGAGCGGGGCCTTGCTCCCGGGGAGCTGCCCGAGCTGTGGAACCTGAGCCACCCAGGGGAAATCACCGCTGTCGGCAAATCCTATTACGAGGCAGGCAGCCACGCTGTCTGCACCAATACCTTTGGAGCCAACGCCCTGAAGTTTGACGGCAAAGAGGGCCGCCCCACTGTGGAGGTGGTGGTCACCGCTGCGGTCAGCTGCCTCCAAACAGCCCGTAGCTCTGCTGTGGGAGGGCAAGCCCACAAGTTCATCGCCTTGGATGTGGGCCCTCTGGGCCGCCTGATGGCTCCCTTGGGGGACCTTGCCTTTGAGGAGGCGGTGGAGCTCTTTGCGCAGGTGATTCGGGCGGGAGCCAAAGCCGGGGCCGACCTTGTACTGATTGAGACCATGAACGACTGCTACGAGACCAAGGCGGCGGTGCTGGCCGCCAAGGAAAACTGCCATCTCCCCGTGTTTGTCAGCAATGTCTATGACGAGAGCGGCCAGCTGATGAGCGGCGCCAGCCCCGAGGCCATGGTGGCCATGCTGGAGGGGCTGGGAGCCGACGTCATCGGCCTCAACTGCTCTTTGGGGCCCCGGCAGATGCGGGAGCTTTTCCCCCGGTTTGCCGCCTGCTCCTCTACGCCGCTGCTGGCCAAGCCCAACGCCGGCCTGCCCCGGTCGGAGCAGGGGCACACCGTCTTTGATGTGGGTCCGGAGGAGTTCACCCAAGTGATGGAGGAAATGGTACGTCTGGGCGCCCGGGTTGTGGGGGGCTGCTGCGGCACCACCCCGGAATATATCCGGGGGCTGGTGGCGGCTGCGTCGGGGATTCCCCCCGTTCCCGTCACCCAAAAGCACCGCAGCGTCATCAGCTCCTACACCCGGGCGGTGAGCTTTGGTCAGGCCCCGGTGCTCATTGGCGAGCGGATCAACCCCACCGGTAAGAAGCGCTTTAAGGAAGCTCTTCGCGCCCGGGACATGGGCTATGTCCTCAAGGAGGGGTTGAACCAACAGGAGCAGGGAGTCCACGTGCTGGATGTAAATGTGGGTCTGCCGGAAATCGATGAGCCCGCCATGCTGGTGGATTGCGTCCGGGAGCTGCAGGGGGTCTGCGACCTGCCCTTGCAGCTGGACACCTCCAACTCCGTGGCCATGGAGCGGGCCATGCGAATTTACAACGGCAAGCCCATGGTCAACTCGGTGAACGGCAGCGCCGAAAGCATGGACGCTGTCTTCCCTCTGGTGAAGAAGTACGGGGGCCTTGTGGTCTGCCTGACTCTGGACGAAAAGGGAATCCCCGAAACGGCAGAGGGCCGTTTTGCCGTTGCCAAGCGGATCACAGAGCGGGCAGCCCAATACGGCATCAAATCCCACGATCTGATTTTTGACCCTTTGGCGCTGACGATCTCCTCCGATTCCACGGCGGCTCAGATCACACTGGACACCATCCCCCTCATCCGGGAAAAGCTGGGAGCCTGCTGCTCCCTGGGGGTTTCCAACATCTCCTTTGGCCTTCCCCACCGGGATTTTATCACCGCCGCCTTCTTTACCATGGCCCTGGGCCGGGGACTGGACGCCGCCATTTTAAACCCCTACTCCACCGAGATGATGAAGGCCTACCACAGCTATCTGGCGCTGGCAGGGATGGACCCCAACTGCAGCTCCTACATTGCCTTTGCCCAAAATCTGACGGTGGAAACCGCCAGTTCCCCTCCCGCCGCAGGGCAAAGCCCCCCATCCCGGGAGGGCCTGCAGGGAGCCATCATCCGCGGCCTGCAGGAGGACGCGGCCCATCTGGCCCGAAAAGCTCTTGCCGCCACCGAGCCCCTGACCCTTATCAACGAACAGATTGTTCCGGCTCTTGATGTGGTGGGACAGGGATTTGAAAATAAGACGGTATTTTTGCCCCAGCTTCTGATGAGCGCCGAGGCCGCCAAGGCCGCCTTTGAGGTGGTGCGGGAAGCCATGCCCACCGCCCAAGGTTCCGGCCCCACCGTGGTGCTGGCCACCGTCAAAGGGGATATTCACGACATCGGCAAGAACATCGTCAAGGCTCTTATGGAAAACTACGGCTACCGGGTCATTGATCTGGGGCGGGATGTCCCGGCTCAGGCGGTGGCGCAGGCAGCTCTGGACCACAATGTTCGGCTGGTGGGGCTCAGCGCCCTGATGACCACCACCGTTCCGGCCATGGCGGAAGCCATCGCCCTGCTGCGGCAGCAATGCCCAGACTGTAAGGTAGTGGTTGGCGGAGCCGTTCTGACGCAGGAATACGCCGACCAGATCGGGGCCGACCGCTACGCCAAAAACGCCATGGAAACCGTCCGCTACGCCGGTTTGGTGTTCTCCCGGTAGGTGGGCTTCTCCCCGCCCGGGGGCTGCGCAGCCGAATGGCATCGTGAGTTTGACCCACCCTAGCACCCGCAGCTTACTCCTAAACCACAATCACCGCAAAAGGCCCCGGATGACGTAGCATCCGGGGCCTTTTTGACGCATGATTGCATTCTTGCTAATAAATTGCCGAATCTAAAGAAGGTTTCCTTTGGGATTTTGCCGCTGTCCACACAAGGGGAAGGTGCCGTTTATTTGAGGGGGGGCTCGCAGCAGCTTTCCCGCTTCACCACATAAAACGGCAGAGAAATCTTCATGGGCAGGCGGTGGAGCTTTTGAATCCGCCGGATTAGCGTTTGAGCTGCCACCTTGCCCAGCTCGTCCCGGGGGATATGGATGGTGGTCAGCATAGGGGACATGTACTGGGCTGTCTCAATATCATCAATACCGATGACGGAGATATCTTTGGGTACCTGAATGGAATGCTCCTTAAAGGCCCGCATGGCACCGATGGCGGTGACATCGTTGGCACAGAACACCGCCGTTACATCGGCGCCTCGCTCAATCAGCTCGTTGACCCCCCGGTACCCTCCTTCCGACGATTGGATCACATCCACCACTCGGGACGGCAAACATTCGATGTCATGCTTTTTCAGGCTATCCTTGTAGGCGTAGTAGCGAATTTCTTTGCGCTGCTCGCCAATATAGGCAATCTTTGTGTGACCCAGCTCCAGCAGGTAATCCATGGCCGCCAGAGCTGCATCGTATCCTTCGCAGATCACCTGATCAAAGGGGGAGGTAATCGGGTTGAGCCCGGTATATACTACGTTGGACCAGCGCTGGCTGATAAAGGAAAGGAGCTCGTCGTGAAACCTTCCCAGCACCACTACTCCATCCACCTGAATGTCGGCTAAATGTTGATGCAGTTGGGAGCTGCTCACCTCCGAAGCCGAAAAGGAATACTTGACAAAGTAGTTGTTTTTAAAGGCTTCCCGCTCTATGCTGCGGGCAATGTGAGTAAAAAATGGATCGCTGAGGGTATCGTCGGTCCGTCCATAAATGCAAGCAATGGATTTAGGCTCCGGGGATGCAACCACCGACATATTGCCGCTTTTAAGGGAGCGTGCCGCCTTATTGGGAATGTACCCGCTTTCCCGCACCACATTCCAAATCTTCTTTTGAATCTCCGGGCTGGCAGCCTTGGGGTTGTTCTGATTTACCACACGGGATACGGTAGAAATCGAAACGCCAACCTTTTCCGCAATCTCCTTTAACGTCACAACGACACCCACTTTACGCAAATTACTGATTTGTATTATACTACCTATGGGTTAAAAACTCAATAACAAGACATTATTTTCCTATAATTATTGATAGTTTTACGCAACTCGCTTGCATTTACATTCTACAATTAAGAGTAGGTTTTTGTATTTGAAATAACTTTCACTTAGAACAATATGTATTTTTGCACAAGAACATTATTGCTATTATATCTAATTTCTATAAATTTATTTAATTTAATAATACTGAAACGTATGCTTCGTAGATTTTTGATGGCCCACCTTGTGCAAATTTGACTACGTTTGATAATATTAAACAAAATAAATGCATTTCGTATAGTCAAATTTATGTGCAACGTTTGCGTAAAACAAAGCTTTATTTCTTTCAGATATATGATACTATAAAAATGCAAGACAAGGGTATATGTTGGGCAAACTAACACAAACATATATTAGATGCACCTTGCAGGCCAACCAAAAATTCGGAAGCACATTCAGGAGGAATAAAGATGAAAAAAAGCCTATCGTTGATCCTTGCATTTGTTTTGCTGGTGGGAATGCTGTCCGGTTGTGGTGGCAACAACAGTAAGCCATCGGCTCCTGTGGCCGACGGCGCTTCTTCTCAAGCCGGCGACAGCGCAACCCCTGCACCGGAAAAAACTTATAACATCACGGTTTCCGGCATTAGCGGCAGTCTGAACTACATACCTATTTACATTGCCCAACAGGAGGGCTGGTTAGAAGAAGCCGGCATCCAAATGGACGAAGTACTGTTTTCCAACGGTCCTGTGCAAATGGAATCCCTTTCTTCCGATGGATGGGACATCGGCTTTACCGGTGTTGGCGGAGTCTTGTCCGGTGTTTTGGGATATGATGCCATGGTATTAGGAGCCACCAACTCCGATAACGGCACCCAGTACGTATTCGCCCGCAACGATTCCGATATTGTAGCCGCCGGTAAGGGTAACAACACCGTTAGTCCCGACATCTACGGTGACGCCGCATCCTGGAAAGGCAAAACCATCCTGTGCAACACCGGCACCGTGCTGCACTATCTGCTGATTAAAACTCTGGGCGGCTTTGGCCTGTCCCCCGATGATGTGACCTTTATTGCGATGGACGTGCCCACCGCCTACAGCGCATTTTTGGCCGGTGAAGGGGATCTTGTCGTACTCACCGGTTCTGCAGGCACCTTCCCCATGCTGGAAGATACCGAAAACTACACCGCTGTTTCCAGCGGCAATATGGCAAGCACCGGCCTGATGTGCAATATTATGGCCAACAAAAACAGCTATGCCAATCCCGAAAAGTACGAAGCCATGAAGATCTTTTTGGATGTATACTTCAAATCTCTGGACTGGATGAAGGCAAACGAGGAAAAGGCTGTTGAGTATCTGGTTGATTTTTCCGATGAGAGCGGAAACAGTCTGGAGCCCGACGTGGCCGCCAAGTACCTGAAAGCCGACACCTATTACACTCTACAGCAGGCCTGTGACATGATCAACAGCAAAGCGGAAGGTCAGAACTACAGCAAAATGGAAAGCCGGTTGCTGGGCATTTTGGATTTCTTCATTGAATATGGCAACTATGCAGAAGGCGACAACGAGAGATTTGTGGGACACACCGACCCCAAACTACTGAACGAGGTGCTAAAAGCCAGTAAGTAGTCTGACTTTGCTCGCTTGCGGCAGTAAGCGGTTGTTGCGACACAAATGAAGAGACTGCCGCAAGCGCAAAGTGTAAGTGGCACTGTGCTTGTGGCAGTTTTATTTTATAGGAGGGATGCATGCATGCCATTGGATACAAAGCATCTGGAGGCTTTGCAGCAGCAATGGAAAGGCAAGCAGCGAAAAGATAACATCAAATATTTTATGATGGGTGCAACCGGAATCTTTGTATTTCTGCTCATTTGGCAGCTGGTTGTAAAATCCGGCCTTGTCAATGAGAAGATGCTGCCGGCTCCTACTACTATCTTGCAAACGCTTCTTTATAAAGTCAACAACAAACCACCCGACGGCAATGTGCTGCTGGTCAATATTTTGGCCAGTCTTCAGGTAGCCTTGTCCGGATTTTTTTCGGCGATTATCATCGGCATTCCCTTGGGCCTTTTTATGGGATGGTGGAAATACGCGGACCGGTTTATCCGGCCTATCTTTGAACTAATCCGCCCGATCCCCCCCATTGCATGGATTCCGCTGGTGGTGGTTTGGATGGGGATCGGTTTGAAAGCAAAAGCTTTGATTATTTTTTTTACGGCGTTTGTACCCTGCGTCATCAACTCCTATACCGGTATCAAGCTAACCAGTCAAACACTGATCAACGTTTCCAAAACCTTTGGCGCCAAAAACTTTGAGATTTTCTACAAAGTGGGGATACCTTCCGCACTGCCCATGGTGTTTGCAGGGATCCGCGTGGCCTTGGGCAACGCCTGGTCCACCTTGGTAGCGGCAGAGATGCTGGCCGCCAGTGCAGGTCTTGGCTACATGATTCAACTTGGCCGCACCGTAGCCCGCCCCGATATTGTCATTGTGGGTATGGTGGTAATCGGCGCCATCGGCGCGGTGCTTTCGGCTCTGCTTTCCTCGCTGGAAAAGTACTTCCTGCGCTGGAAATCCGTGCGATAAAGGGGGCATTGATATGGATGTGCAAAAGAAAAAAACGTCCCTGCAACTGATTTTGTGGTGGAGCCTTCCGGTTTTGGCTGTGGGTTTGGTCATTGTGGCTTGGGTGCTGTTTTCCGCAAACAACCCCCGCCTGATGCCCGGTCCCATGGCGGTGATCCAGCGATTGATTAAGGTATTTGAAAAGCCCATTGCCAAGACCTCTCTGTTTGGCCATGCTTGGGCCAGCTTGAAAAGAGTGCTCACCGCTTTGCTTCTGGCTTGGACCATCGGCATCGCCCTTGGAATTCTCATTGGGTGGAACCGGGCCTGCAAAGCCATACTCGGCAGTATTTTTGAATTGATCCGCCCTATTCCGCCCATTGCATGGATTCCTATTGTCATTATGTGGTTTGGCATCGGCGAATTCCCCAAGGTTCTGATCGTGTTTATCGGCACCTTTGTGCCCCTGGTCATCAATACGGCAGCCGGCATTTCCATGGTGGACAAAATAAATGTTGACGTTGGTAAGATGTTTGGCGGCAACAACTGGCAGATTCTGCGCAGCATCGTGATTCCAACCGCCCTGCCCTCTATTTTTGCAGGCATCCGCACCTCGGTCAGCAGCGGTTGGACCACAGTGCTGGCCGCCGAGATGATTGCGGCGCAAAAAGGTCTGGGCGCACTGGTTACCCGGGGTTGGCAGGGCAGCGACATGGCCCTTGTGCTGGTGGCTGTCATCACCATCGCTATCATCGGTTCTCTTCTGGCTATTTTTTTGAGTGTATTGGAAAAGGTGGTTTGTCCATGGAAAAGCAATTGACAAAACTGCTGGAGGCTAAAAATATATCCAAGACATTTTTTAGCCACAAAGGATATTTTACCGCCATTGAGGATGTCAGCTTTGACGTGTACGACGGCGAGTTTCTGGTTATTTTGGGACCCGGCCATTGCGGCAAAACTGTCCTGCTGAACATTATTGCCGGCTTGGAGGAAAAGACCAGCGGCCAAGTGCTGTACAAAGGCAGCCCTGTCAGCGGAGTAAACCCGGAGATATCCATGGTGTTCCAAAAGCTGGCCCTGATGCCCTTTAAAACCGTCATGCAGAATGTAGAGCTGGGACTTAAATTTTCCGGTATTCCCAAGGCCCGGCGCCGGGAAATCTCCCAAAACTATATTGACCTTGTGGGGTTAAAGGGGTTTGAAAAATCCTATCCCTATCAGCTTTCCGGCGGTATGAAGCAGCGTGTGGGCATCGCGCGGGCCTACGCCAATAATCCCAAGGTGCTGATTATGGACGAGCCCTTTGGCCAATTGGATGCCCAGACCCGTTACGCCATGCAGGAAGAACTGCTAAAAACCTGGGAACAAGATAAGCGCACCATCCTCTTTGTCACCAACAATATTGAAGAGGCCTGTTATCTGGGCGACCGCATCATTTTGCTAAGCCAATGCCCTGCTAAGGTAAAAGAAATTTACACGGTGGATCTTCCCAAACCGCGCAATATGATCAGCCGCGAGTTTCTGGATCTTCGTACCAAAATCTCGGGCAACACCGACCTTGCCATTTAGCGCCCGTGAAAGGAGAGGACAAGATGGCTGAGATAAACAAAGACCGGCCTGTCAAGATATCCGTCCAAAACCTGACCAAACGGTTTGGAGATCTTTTGGTTTTAGACAATATGACTTTTGACATACACGAAAATGAGTTCGTGTGTGTGGTTGGCCCCACAGGTTGCGGAAAAACCACGTTTCTCAACTGCCTGACCCGCATCTACCATCCCACTGAGGGCGACCTGTTGATCGATGGTACCCCGGCAGACCCTGCAAAGCACAACATATCCTTTGTATTTCAAGAGCCTTCCGCCCTGCCTTGGCTCACCGTCGAAGAGAACATCGCCTATGGCCTGAAAATCAAAAAACTGCCTAAGGACCAAATTGAACAGCGGGTCAATCAGATTCTGGATTTGATGGGCCTGCAAACATTTCGCAAGTCTTACCCGGGGGAACTTTCCGTCTCCGCCGAACAGCGCATCATCATCGGGCGCAGCTTTGCCATGCAGCCCGACCTGCTTCTAATGGATGAGCCCTACGGCCAAATGGATGTCAAGGTGCGCTTTTATCTGGAGGATGAGGTGATTCGGCTGTGGAAGGAACTGGGCAGCACCATCATCTTTATCATTCACAATATCGAGGAAGCCGTGTATTTGGCAGAGCGTATCATCATTCTTTCCAACAAGCCCGCCAACATCAAAGAAGAGCTAATCATCGACCTGCCCCGCCCCCGGAATATCGCCGACCCCAAATTTATCGAGTACCGCAACTACATTACAGATAAGATCAAGTGGTGGTAAATATGGATTGTAAAAGGCTGAAGGACAAGGTAGCGCTTATCACCGGCGGGGCCAGAGGAATCGGCTACGGTATCGCCCAAAAATACGTGGCAGAAGGCGCCCGGGTGGTGGTGGCCGATATTCTGGAAGAAGGCCCTCAAGTGGTGGCCCGGTTGGGCGGCGTAGCGGAGTTTTATCACATCAACCTGCGCAGCCGCTCTGAAATCTTTGACATGGCAAAAGCCGTGTACCAAACATATGGCCGCATTGACATTCTGGTAAACTGTGCCGGCGTGGCGCGTCCCTGCCCCACCATGAGGCTGCCGGAAGATATGCTGGATGAGGTCATCGACATCAACATGAAAGCGCCGTTGTTTTGCTGTCAGGCAGTTGGGCGCTATATGCGCCGGGATGGTGGCGGCAGCATCATCAACATTTCCTCCGGCAACACCCGCATGATCAACGTGGGCCGGGTGCCCTACGGCATCACCAAAGGTGCCGTCAACATGCTCACCATGCAGCTTGGAGCCGAATGGGCCATGTACAACATCAAGGTAAATGCCATTGCTCCGGGATGGATCCGCACCGAAATGGTAGAAAAACCTCTCAAGAGCGGCATCTTGGACGAAAAGAAGATCCTTTCGGTCTCGCCCATCGGCCGATTTGGAACAGTAGGGGAAATCGCCAGCCTTGCAACCTTTTTGGCTTGCGAAGAATCCAATTACATCGTAGGTCAGGTTATCTTTGCGGATGGCGGCTGGAACACCGGCATTATGCCCGACGGCCTGGATTATATCCGGGAAAACGATATAGAGGAAGATTGGGAATGAAAGTACTGTGCATTGAACAACCCGGTAAAATGGTCCTAAAAGATATGCCTAGGCCCACCCTTCAAACCGGGCAGGCTGTTGTAAAAATGAAAGAATGTGGAATCTGCGGTTCGGATGTAACCGCCTACAAAGGGGTCAACCCCACCATGAAATATCCGGTGGACGGCATTGGCCACGAGGGTGTGGGAATCATTGAGGAAATCGGAGAAAACTCCAAGGGGCTCAAGCCGGGAGACCGGGTTGTGCTGGAGCCCTATGTGCCCTGCAACCAGTGCCATATGTGCAAGGCCGGACGCTTTAATAACTGCGTGAACCTGCGGGTATGCGGCGTACACAAAAACGGCATGATGGCGGAGTATTTCCTGCATCCGGTGCAACTGCTTTATAAAATTCCCCAAAACCTTACCTTTACCCGTGCAACCATTGTGGAACCCCTGACCATCGGACTGCATGGAGCCACCCGGGCCAGAGTCGCCAAGGGGGATCATGTGGTGATATTTGGCGCTGGGACCATCGGCCTTTTGGCGGCCTTTGCCTGCCTGAACTATGGTGCTGTGCCTATTTTGATGGATGTGCTGCAAACCCGGCTGGATGAGGCAAAGGCGCTGGGGATTCCCCATGTATATAATTCCAGAGATGGCGGCGTGGCGCAAGAACTGGAAAAAGTGTTTGGTCGGCTGCCCGATGCCATGATTGACTGCACCGGTTCCCCTTTTGTCTTGCAGGAAATGCACAACTATGTGCGGCATGGCGGGCGAATTGCTCTGGTGGGATGGCCTCATGAGCCGGTAGCCATCAATACGGTGCGGTGTATGCAAAAGGAGCTGGACATCTGCCCTTGCCGCAACTCCAACGCCAAATTTCCCGAGGCGATAAGGCTGGTAAACGAAGGCAAGGTTCCCACTACAGAGATCATTAGCAAAACGGTGCAGCTGGAAGAAGTGGAGCAGACCATTCAGGATATGGCGCAAAACCCCGCGGACTATAGGAAGGTCGTCGTAAAAATTTAGCTGGCGCAAGCCATGTTTTGGGAGAAGAAATGCTTACAACAACAAAAGAAATACTGCAAAAAGCTTACGAGGGCCGCTATGCAGTTGCCGCTATCAATACACAGGGCGGCACTTACGATATGATTCGCGCCATTTGTATGGCCGCGGAAGAGCTGGATTCACCTGTTATCTTGGCCCATTACCTGCACACCGGCACCTATGCCGGCCACGACTGGTTTTATGAAACCGCCAAGTGGATGGCCCAAAAGGTAAAGGTTCCGGTTGCCATTCATCTGGATCACGGCGACAGCTTCCAGCACTGCATGGAAATGCTGCAGCTGGGCTTTACCTCCATTATGTACGACGGTTCCGCCCTGCCGCTGGAAGAAAACGCCGCCAATACCGCCGAGATTGTGCGGGTGTGCCACGCCTTTGGCGTACCGGTGGAAGCCGAGCTGGGCCAGCTGGCTCGTCTGGATGCTCAGGGCAACATGGAGTCAGAAGCCCGTGTGGTGGATCCCCAGCATGTGCGGCGCTATCTGGAACTGTGCAGTCCCGACTTTTTGGCGCTGGGCATCGGCAACGCTCACGGCTTTTACAGCGGCCCGCCCAAAATTAGAGTGGATGTTCTGGAGCAGTGCCGCAAGTTTACCGACATCCCCTTTGTGCTCCACGGCTGCACCGGCATGAGCGAACAGCAAATTCAGGATGCCATTGCACAGGGTGTTGCCAAAATTAACTTTGGCACACAGGTGCGGTATGCCTATGTGAATTATCTCAAGGAAGGCCTTGAGCAGAATATTGACGAGGGCCACAGCTGGCGGCTTTCGGCCTACGCATCGGGGAAGCTGCAGCAGGACGTAAAGGGAATTATCCAGATGGCAGGTAGCGCCGGAAAGGCCTGACCTGTCCGAGGGCATCCGCTCATGGAGTCGTTTGCCATTATCACCCTGCAAGGTGCCTGGCTTGGGTTCACAGGGCCGGCGGCAACCTCTTTGCAGGGGGAAAGAATGAGGGAACTTTATTTGAGCAACGCATTGATTATACACGGGGGCGCTCCAACAGCGGTGATCAACGCATCCCTGTACGGCGTGGTGGAAGAAGCCAAGCAGCACTCCCAAATCCATAAGGTCTACGCGGCACTGGGAGGCAGCAGCGGCGTGCTCAACCGCCGCTTTCTGGATATGAAGACCGTTGCGCAAAGCAAGCTGGATTTGCTTCCCTTTACACCGGCCTCGGCCATCGGCACCTCCCGAGATCATTTGCGGCCGGAAGATTATGCCCATATGGCGCAGGTGATTAAGGAAAACAACATCCGCTATATCTTCTTTAATGGCGGCAACGGCTCCATGGACACCTGCGGAAAGGTGTATCAGGCCTGCCGGGACATTCAGAACGATGTGCAGGTGATAGGGGTTCCTAAAACCATCGACAACGACATCGCCGTCACCGACCACGCTCCGGGCTTTGGCAGCGCCGCCCGGTATATTGCCGCCACCGTCAGCGAAGTGTGTCAGGATGTGCGGGCTTTGCCCATCCACGTCTGCATTCTGGAAACCATGGGCCGCAATGCCGGTTGGATTACGGCGGCTTCCGCTCTGGCCCGGGATGTGGGCGTCGGCCCCGACTTCATTTATCTTCCGGAAGTTCCCTTTGAAGAGGAGCGCTTTTTGGCCGATGTGGAAAAGCGCCACAAAGATCAAAAGGGCATTGTAGTGGTGGTAGGCGAGGGCCTCAAAAACAAGGAGGGCAGCCCCATCGTCCCGCCGATTTTTAAGATGGACCGGGCCGTTTACTACGGAGATGTCAGCTCCCATTTGGCAAGCCTTGTCATTCAAAAGCTGGGAATCAAAGCCCGGGGAGAAAAGCCGGGGCTTTGCGGCCGGGCCTCCATCTCCTTTCAGTCGGACACGGACCGCGAGGAGGCGATTCTGGCCGGCAGAACCGCTGTCAAGGCCGCGATACAGGGGCACAGCGGCGTAATGGTGGGCTTTGACCGCCGGCAGCCGGGAGAGCCCTACGCCGCAAAGCCCATTCTCATCCCCATCCAGCAGGTGATGTTGGACGAAAGGCTGGTGCCCAGAGAGTATATCAACAGCGCCGGCAACCATGTTACCGAAGCTTTTTGTGACTGGTGCCGCCCCTTGATTGGCGGACCCCTGCGCCGCTTTGCCTCCTTTCACCCGGGGGAATAGTCCTTGGCAAGGCGACCATTGATATGGGCATGGATGTTAGCAGGGCAACATTTGTTTTGCTGTGCTTTGCAACTGCAGTGGTTCAAACCATTATAGGTTTTGGCGGCGGTGTTGGCCATGGCCCTTGGCATGATGCTGGTAGGTCGGCAAACAGCAGCCGGGCAAATCAATCTGCTGGGCCTGCCCCTCAGCGCCTTCATCGCTGTGAAAGAACGTGCCCACATTCAATGGATGGGGCCGGGCACGGCCGCCGGAAATCTTCTGTACCGACGGGTAAATTCCAAGGTATTTCTGTTTTTTACTTATATTCTGCTTATGGCTATGGGGCTACATATTTTATTCTTATAGAAGCGAGTGAGGTAGGATCAAACACATATTTGTAAATTTAAAGCGATTTGATATATCTCCCCAACGCGGGGGGGTCAATCGCATTGCCCCCATGGAATCATGGGGGCGGCATATTGTGGAGAGCACCCAATCCCAGCTGGCGTCCTATTCCTCCACCGAGGTTTCCTTTGCCATGTTCTTTCCCGAAGCCCACCTGCTGGGGGCGGCAGGCGCTTTAAAGCCGGGGGCTAATCTGGGAATCGGCTGTCAGGGCGTTCATCCGTGTGACACCCAGCCCGGTGGAAATTTTGGGGCCTTTACCACCGCCCGAACCGCCAACAGCATGGTGGAGGCCGGTTGCAGCCACACTATTATCGGCCACTGCGAAGAGCGCGGCAACCTTAACAGTGTGCTGCAGGAAGTCGGCGTGAGCGATGCTGGCGCTGTTGCCCGCATTCTCAACCGGGAGATTTTAGCGGCGCAGAAAGCCGGGCTTTCGGTGCTGTATTGCGTCGGAGAGCGGGCGGAGGAGCAGGACGACTGGCAGGCCGTACTGGGCCATCAGTTGGATATGGGGCTGAAGGATGTGGGCCGGAACAGCATCTGCATTGCTTACGAACCGGTCTGGAGCATCGGCCCCGGCAAGACCCCGCCCAATCAGGAGTATATTACCCGGATTGCCCGGTTCATCAAAGAAAGAACCGGGGGGCTTCCTGTGGTGTACGGCGGCGGACTCAAGCGGGACAACGCAGCCATGCTGTCAGCCATTGAGGAAATTGACGGTGGACTCATTGCCCTGACTCGTTTTTCCGGGGAGATCGGCTTCTACCCTCAGGAGTATTTGGAAATCGTCAGGGAATACTTAGGCAAAGCAAAGGCAACACAATCTCAACCCGCCCAATTAGATGTCACATAGCAAATAGAATGGAGTGCAGATTATGCTTTTGGAGTTTGAATACGGTCATGGTTTGGTGAAGGCAGAGCTGCCCGATTCCACCGATGTATTTGTTCCCGGAGAAACAGTTCCCGATCCGCCCTGTATTCCGCCGGAAAAATTGGTGGAAGAAACCAGAAAAAGCATCCAGAACCCGATCGGGATGCCTGCTCTGCGGGAGCTTGGGTTCAAAGGCGCAAAATGCGTCATCATTTTTCCCGACCGGGTTAAGGGCGGCGAGCAGGAAACCGCACACCGCAAAGTTTCCATCTCCATTATATTGGAAGAACTGTACGCAGCCGGTGTGGAAAAAAAGGACATCCTGCTCCTTTGCTCCAATGGTCTGCACCGCAAAAATACCGAGCAGGAGATTCACAAGATCTTGGGGGACAAACTGTTTAGCGATTTTTATTCCTCGGGCCAAATTCAAAATCACGACAGCGAAGATTACGATAACCTTGTGGATCTTGGCTGCACCGACAGCGGCGACCCCGTTTTGATGAACAAAATGGTCTTTGACGCCGACGTGGCGGTGCTGATCGGTCACACCCAGGGCAACCCTTACGGCGGATACTCTGGCGGATACAAGCACTGCTCCACCGGCATCACCCACTGGAAGAGCATTGCCAGCCATCACGTGCCCAAGGTCATGCACAAAGAGGAGTTTGTCCCGGTCAGCGGCAACAACGACATGCGCACCAAATTTGACGAGATCGGCATGCATATGGAAAAATGCATGGGCAAAAAGTTCTTCTGCTGCGACGCTGTTCTGGATACCAAAAGCAGGCAGATCGCCATCTTTTCGGGCCATGCCGCCGAGCTGGAGCCTCTGAGCTGGAAGGAAGCCGACAAGCGCACCTATGTCCATTGGGCCGAAAAGAAGTACGACGTTATGGTGTTCGGTATGCCTCAATTCTTCCACTACGGTGATGGAATGGGCACCAACCCCATTATGCTGATGCAGGCTCTTTCGGCTCAGGTCATTCGCCACAGGCGGGTGATGAGCGACCGCTGCGTCATCATCTGCGCCTCCCGGTGCGACGGATACTTCCATGATGAGATTTGGCCCTACACTCGGGAACTGTACGATGAGTTCCAAAAAGATTACATGAACGTTCTCCCCGACCTCAACCGGCTTGGAGAGTATTACGCCACCAACAAAGAGTATATCCGCAAGTACCGGTTTGCCAACGCCTATCATCCCTTCCACGGGTTTTCCATGATGAGCTGCGGCCATTTGGCGGAGAAAAACACAGCCGCCATCTACATCACAGGGGCGCAGATGCCCGGTATCGCCCGGGGCATGGGCCTAAAAACCCGGGCCACCATTGAGGAAGCGCTGGAGGATGCCAAGAAAAAGTACGTGGGCGATAATCCCAATATTCTGGCACTGCCCCGCGCCTTTACCACCACATCGGTGCACCTCTGCATGAAAAACGAGGCTTACTCCGGCACCACAAGCAAAGCCTTAGAAGGGCATCCCTGCTGCGGATAACTGGCAATTTTATACACACAGCACAGCCCACCAAGGAACAAGCTTTGGTGGGCCTGTTACTTTATGTCGTTTTTTAAGGGGCTGCTATGAATATCCTACTGTATTTCTTTGTTGTACTGGCCGCTACTACATTGGGAGCAGCCACCGGAATGGGTGGCGGGGTAATTATAAAGCCTGCTCTGGATGTGCTGGGGGATTTCCCCGCCGAAACCATTGCCGCCTTGTCCTCCGCGGCGGTATTGACCATGTCTATTGTCTCGGTGGGGCGGCATATCAAGGCCAAAACCGGGCTGGCTCCCAAGCTGGCCATCTATCTGGCGACAGGAGCCTTGGCGGGCGGAAGCATCGGCAACAGGATGCTGATCCGCTTGGCCGGCAACTGGGCAGATCATCAGGTAAAGGTGGTGCAAAACGCGGTTCTGGCGGCCCTTTTAGTCATTACCTTTGTGTATATGCTGCGCAAGGACTTCATAAAATCCCGGCAGTTGGCCGGGCCGCCCGGCGGATGCCTGACAGGCTTGGGGTTGGGGATTTGCTCCTCCTTTCTGGGGATCGGCGGCGGCCCTGTCAACGTGGCGGTTATTACATACCTGTTTTCCATGCCCACCAATGCGGCGGCAGTCTATTCGCTAATTACCATTTTGTTTGCGCAAATCAGCAAGATGGCGGCCCTTTTCTTGAGGGGGGAAATAACCCGGCTGCTGGTTCCCGTTCTGCCCGCTTTGCTGGTGGCAGCGGTGCTGGGAGGATGGATCGGCGCATCCTTTAACCGAAAGCTTTCTCCCAAGGTGTTGGGGATTCTGTTCAACGCCGTTCAGGTTTTGGTGTTCTTCATTTGCGTTTACAACATAGTTTCCTACTCCCTATAGGGCAGCCCAACCGCGCAAAACCGGCCGGCAATTGTATGCCGGCCGGTTTTGCGCTATAATATGGCAATGCCTCTGGCGGAGCTTGCCCCCCACAAGGCAGAACAAATCCGTACCACGAAAAGATGAGGTGTAGTGTTGACACGTAAGCAGCAATATCTTTGCGGGATAAAATCAGGCGTCCCGGTGATTTTTGGGTTTATTCCCGTTGGAATCGCCTACGGCATCATGGCGGAGCAGGCAGGGCTTCTGGCCGGGGAAACCGTCGCCATGTCCGTCTTTGTGTTTGCCGGAGCCAGCCAGATGATGGCGGTGGGCATGTATGGGCAGGGTGCCGGGCTTGCGTCCATGATTCTGGCGGCTCTAATCCTGAATTTGCGCCATCTCATCATGAGCACCTGTGTGATGAACCGGATGAAGCCTTGCGGAACCGGGTTTAAACTGTTGGCCGCCTTTGGAGTCACCGATGAATCCTTTGCCCTCTTCACCACAGAACAGGAAAGCCGGGCTACCCCGTGGTATTTCCTCGGCCTGATCACCGTGACCTATACCTCTTGGGTGACAGGCTCCTTTCTGGGGGCCATTGCCGCCACCTTGCTGCCCTCCATCCTTTCCGCCAGCCTTGGAATCGCCCTCTACGCCATGTTTATCGGCCTGATGATTCCCGGCGTCAAGCAGAATCTCCGTCTGGGCCTTCTGGTGGTGCTGACTGCGGTGGTCAACTCCGCTTTGTCTCAGGTGATCCCGTTTAGCTGGGCGCTGATTCTTTCCACCCTGCTGTGCGCGGGGGTGGGCGTTTTCTTTGTGAATCTGGACGAAGAGGAGGTTGAGGAAGGATGAGAGCCGAAATTTTTACCCTGATACTGGGCATGGCCGCCGTCACCTATATTCCCCGGGCCATCCCCGCTGTTTTGACGGACAAGCTGCGCTTTCGCGCCAAGGTGGAAAAGTACCTCAAGCTCATTCCCTTTACCGCCATGGCAGCCCTTGTGTTTCCCGCCATCTTCTCCGTGGATGAAAGCCGCCCATACATTGGCGTGATCGGAGGACTGGCGGCGGTTCTGCTGGCGTGGAGAAAGCTCCCCCTGGCGGTAACGGTTCTGGGCTCCATCGGAGCTGTCCTGACGGTCTACCTGATCAGCGGGGCGGCATAACACGCCGCAAGAATTCAGGCGGCGGCTGCCCTTCCAATTGTTTTTAAGACACGGTTTGGCCTTGTACAAACCGTGTCTTTTGTAGATCCAGGCGAAAAGCGGCTCCCTGCGTCCCGGGCCGCATTTCTTGAAAAGGCCGGGACAGTTGTGATAGACTATTGATACCGCCTTGCAGGTGCAGGCGCAATGTTCGCGATGTTATGGATGCCGATACTACGGGCTGTTACGGCCTGCTCTGAGGTGGGGGATTATGGATAACCGCATTGCAATTATTCTGCCCAACGACGTTTTGGTTCGGTCTGTAGAGAAGATTCTCTCTCGCATGGACTTGGATTTCCCGGTCTATCAGCTCCAAACCCAAGCGGCTCTGGCACTTGCCCAAAAGAGCATCGAGCAGGGCGCTCTGGCCATTGTCAGCCGGGGAATGACCGCCGCCTATCTGCGAGCCCGGCTAAACATCCCTGTTTGTGAAATTAAATACGACTTCTTCCACTTTGCCTCCGCCATGGAAAAGGCCCTTGCCATCAGCGAGCGCATTGCCGTCATTGGGTTTATCGAGCAATATGCTTTGGCCGAGCGGGCCAAGGCATATGTGAGGGGCAATCAGAAGCAAATTCACGTGAAGATTTTGCCCAGCGACCAATTGGTGGAGCAGGAGATTGCGCGTTTTAGCAGCGAGGGAATCACCACCTTTGTGGGAGGTTCCCTTGTGGTAAATACCGCCCACCGGCTGGGCTTTGAGGCCGTGTTGGTGGAGGCGGACGAAAAAGCTGTGGAGGACGCCCTTCAGGAAGCGCTGTACGAGCTGCGGCTCAGCTGTGAGCGGGAAGAGCGTTTTATGCTGATTCGCTCCATCCTCAACAGCGCCACCAACGGAATGTTTGCCGTAGACGCCTTTGGAACCATCACCGTCTGCAACCCCATCGCCAAAGTGATTTTGAGCAAGGTAGATACCCTCTGGCAGACCAAGACCATCCATCAGCTGATGCCAAAATCCGTGACGGCCCACACTTTGGAATCGGGCCGCCCTGTCAATGATGAGCTGATCAATTTGGGGGAAAGTATTTTTGCCGTCAGCTCCGCCCCCATTCTGGTGGAGGGGTTGTTCCGGGGGGCTGTCTTTACCATTCAAGAGGCGGACAAAATTCAAAAGCTGGATTTTAAAATCCGCAAAAAGTACATGGAGCGGGGCCATGTGGCCATGAAGACTCTGGAGGATATCATCGGCCGGAGCGCCGCCATTCTCGACTGCAAAAACAAGGCCCGGCGCTACGCCGGAGCGGACAGCACCGTGCTGATACTGGGAGAAACCGGAACAGGCAAGGAGCTGTTTGCCCAAAGCATTCACAACCTGAGCAGCCGGGCCGACTGCCCCTTTGTAGCGGTAAACTGCGCCGCCTTATCCCCCAGCCTGTTAGAAAGCGAGCTGTTTGGATATGCCAAGGGCGCTTTTACCGGCGCCCGTAACGAGGGCAAGGCCGGCATCTTCGAGCTGGCCCACACCGGCACCATTTTTCTGGATGAGATCGGCGAGCTCCCCTTGGAGGTTCAGTCCCGGCTGCTGCGGGTGATTCAGGAAAAGCAGGTGATCCGGGTAGGGGACGACCGGGTCATCCCGGTGGATGTGCGCATTCTCACCGCCACCAACCGGGACCTTGCCCAAGAGGTGGCAGAAAAGCGGTTCCGGGTGGATTTATACTACCGGCTCAACGTTTTGGAGCTTCATATCCCCTCCCTGAACCAGCGCCGGGAGGATATTCCTCTGCTGGTCCGCTATTTTGTAGAGCAGAAATGTGGCCACGCCGGATTTCCTCCCCCTTCCGTGCCCCAAGAGGTTCTGGATCTTTTTTGCCGCTTGCCTCTTCGGGGCAACATCCGCGAGCTTGCCAATCTGGTGGAGCGGGCGTTGGTGGTGGGGGAATTTTCCCGTCTGGATGAAAAATGCCTTGGAGATGCCTTGGCTAAAACCCGGCAACAGGGAGATTCTCCCCCTGCGGAACCAACCCAGCGGAAGGTGCAAAAAATTTCCGAGCTGGAGCGGGACGCCATTCTGGACGCTCTGGCTCAATGCCGGGGCAATAAGAGCGCCGCCGCCCGAATGCTGGGAATCAGCCAATCCACCCTGTGGCGCAGACTCAAAGATGAAAACTTTTCAATTTGAGTTATTCAAATTGAGGAAATTTATTCATTTTGAATATCCTTAGGAATACCCGTCCCTTGTTTTGAGCCAAAAGCAAGCAATTTATCAGGTTGGCACAGGATTTGCTTGTTTAGTATGATTGGCAAAAGAAAAGACAAGGAGGCGGGTTTTTTATGCAACTCGCACTGGCAGGCCCCTATCCTGCAGGGGTATACGAGCAGGTATGTGCTTTATTGCCGGGTTGGGAGGTTACACGCATTGACTCCCAACAAGAGCTGGACACTCGAACCGATCTGGAGTTTATCATCTTGCGCACCTTTAAGATGAACGCAGCTTTGATCGCGGCAAATCCCCGGCTGCGAATGATTCAGCGGTGGGGCGTAGGCTTTGATACCGTGGATATTGCAGCCGCAGGGGAACAGGGCATTCCGGTGGCGGTGGCGGCGGGGGTCAACTCCCACGCAGTGGCCGAGCACACCATTCTGCTGATTCTGGCAGCCCTGCGCAATCTGGTGCCCATTGCCACCGACACCGCAGCCGGCGGATGGGACCGCAACACCTATGCCGGACGCACTTATATGCTGGCGGAAAAGCAGGTGGGATTGGTGGGCTGCGGAGCCATTGGCCGGCATGTGACCGGGCTGCTGAAGGGGCTGGGGGCCAAGGTCTTTTACTACGACGCCTTTCGCCTCGACCGGAGCGCGGAGGAAGAACTGGGCCTTACCTATTTGGAGCTGGACGAGCTGTTTCTTCAAAGCGACATCGTCAGCCTCCATCTGCCCATGATGGAGGAAACCAAGGGGATGGTCGACCGAAAGCTTCTGAGCCGGATGAAACCCACCTCCCTGCTCATCAACACCTCCCGGGGTGGCCTCATTGACGAGGAGGCGCTGGCGGACGCCCTTAAAGAAGGCAAGCTGCTGGGCGCGGCGCTGGACAGCGTTTCTCAGGAGCCCTATCCCGCCGACGGCTGCCTGCGGGGGGCTCCCAACCTGATCATCACCCCTCATGTGGCGGGTACGGTAGTGGAGCTAAACCTCCACATGGCAAGGCGGGTATGCGAAAATGTGCTGGCCGTCTGCCAAAACCGGCCCCTGTCCCGGCGGGATTTGGTCAATGGCGCAACCTGCGAATACCCGACCATATAAAGGAGTGTGAAATTGTGCGCAACGATACCTTGAGTTTTCGCTGTTCCATTGTCCGGGGGGGGACCAGCAAGGGGCTGTTTCTGCGGGAAAATGAGCTTCCGCCGCCGGGGGAACTGCGGGACAAAATTATCCTGAGGCTTCTGGGCAGCCCCGATGCCAGACAGATCGACGGTTTGGGGGGAGCCAATTCCCTCACCAGTAAGGTTTGTATCATCGGGCCATCTCTGCGGGAGGGGATGGATGTGGACTATACCTTTGGCCAGGTGTCGGTGGAAAAGGCCAAGATCGACTGGCAGGGCAACTGCGGCAACCTCAGTTCGGCAGTGGGAGTCTACGCCGTGGACAAAAACTATGTCAAAGCCACAGAGCCCTACACCG
>CALCSA010000332.1 GCA_937894185.1 uncultured Clostridia bacterium
CGAAGGTGACGGCCTGCCTGAGCATCTCATCAATGCTTGTAGCCATGTGGTGATGCTTCCCATGAAAAGCGGCAGCGATTCTCTGGGGGCTTCCATGGCGGCGGGGATTCTCCTCTGGGAGATGCTCAAAGAACGGTAGCGCAGCAATCGCTCCATGAGTCCGGCAAAGGTGAGCAGGGAACGGTCCCGTTACAAAATAGCACCGACCTTTAGCCATCTTATCCCGGGCTGCTATCCTCGGCAAGGGGAGCCGGCCGCCGTGCATTCCATACAACCAATGCGTCTCCATCACATTGACAACGGGGGGATTACCATGACCGATAGCCTCTACTGGATTTGGTTCCAGCTGATGTTTGGGGTAGGCAGCCGCCGCGCTCATGCGCTGATGGAGTACTTTTCCGGCCCGGAGGATATTCTCCGGGGGATTGAAGAAAAAAACCATGTGATCACCATGTTGCAGGAGGAGGAGCTTCTGGCCTGGGAAAAGACCTTAGACAAGGCCCGGGAGCTTCAGCGCCGGACCCTGCGCAAGGGCTGCGACATCATCACCCCGGACCACCCCTCCTTTCCGCCGCAGCTTCAAAGCATATTTTCCAAGCCCGCGGCTCTCTATGTCAAGGGGGAGCTGGATTGCCTGCAGGATACTCTGGTCATGGCCATGGTGGGAACCAGAACCTACACGGAATACGGCCGGGACGCCGCCCGGATGCTGGCGGGGGAACTGGCCGGGTGCGGTGCCGTGGTGGTCAGCGGTCTGGCCAAAGGCATCGACACCTTCTGCCATCAGGCGGCTTTGCAGGCAGGGGGCAAGAGCATCGGAATTTTGGGCTGCGGCATCGATGTGGACTACCCCAAAGGCAGCGCCCCCATCAAGCGGGGCCTTGCGGAAAACGGCGCCGTGGTCAGTGAATATCCCTTGGGCACCGAGCCCATCCAGTGGAATTTTCCCATGCGGAACCGTTTGGTTTCCGGCATGGCCCACGGCGTGGTTGTGGTGGAAGCCGACCTGAAAAGCGGCTCCATGATCACCGCTGCCCATGCGGTAGACCAGAACCGGGACCTGTTTGCCGTACCGGGCAGCATCTTTAAAATGGGGGCGCTGGGCTCCCACCACCTCATCCGGGACGGCGCCAAGCTGACCCAATCCATCGAGGATATTTTGGAGGAATACGACTGCCAAAGGTTTTCCGGACTCAAACCAAAGGTGAATAAAACCGAACAAAAAGGGACAGCTAAAGAGAATACGGGCAAAGTGCTGGCTCAAAGCACCCAAATGCCCGACAAGGTCATTTCCTCCCCCTCTCCCGCCGGAGCACGCCGGGAACTGCCGGAGGGATGCTCCCGGGAAGCCGAGCAGGTTTACGCTCTGGTAGAGGAGGCTCCCATCAGCTTTGAAAGCATCGCATCAGGCTGCCCGTTGGAAATCCCCCAAATCCAGTCGGCATTGACGGAGTTGGAGATTTATGGTTTAATCAGGGGGTACCCAGGCAGAAGGTTCAGCCTGTAAGAATCAGTTTTTTATTTGTTTTAACTGATTTATTTATCCATTAAGTAGAAAAAGCAAGCGTATGATTGCTATGAGATAGAACCAGCACCCGTATGGAGGTTAACTGCTGCATGTCAAAACTAGTTATTGTGGAATCGCCCGCCAAAGCCAAAACAATCCAGAAGTATCTGGGAAAGGACTACGAGGTTCTGGCCTCCAACGGGCATATACGCGATCTTCCAAAGAGCAAGCTGGGGGTGGACGTGGACAATGAATTCACCCCCCAGTACACCGAGATCAAGGGAAAAGAATCTCTGGTGAAAACCCTGAAGAAGGAAGCCAAGAAAAGCGAAATGGTCTATCTGGCCACCGACCCGGACCGGGAGGGAGAAGCGATTTCCTGGCATCTGGCCGACATCATGGGGCTGGATTTGGACCAGCTCAACCGGGTTACCTTTAATGAAATCACCAAATCCGGCATCACCGAGGGGATGAACAATCCCCGCAAAATTGATCAGGATTTGGTCAACGCGCAGCAGGCCCGCCGCATTCTCGACCGGATTGTGGGCTACAAACTCAGCCCCTTTTTGTGGCGCAAGGTGCGCAAGGGACTTTCTGCCGGACGGGTGCAGAGCGTTACAGTCCGCCTGATTGTGGACCGCGAACGGGAAATCAACGACTTTAAAAGCGAAGAATACTGGTCCATCGATGCCGAACTGGCCGCCAAGGGAACAAAAAGCATTTTCCCATCCAAGCTTCACTCCAAAAAAGGGAAGAAGCTTGCCATCGGCAATGAAGGGGAAGCCAAAAAGATTCTGGATGAAATTCAGGGTCAGGACTTTGTGGTGGACGAAGTCAAAAAGAGTGTGCGCAAAAAGTCCCCCGCGCCTCCCTTTATCACTTCCACCCTCCAGCAGGAGGCCTCCAAAAAGCTGGGCTTTCAGGCCCGGCGCACCATGAAGGCCGCGCAGGAGCTGTACGAGGGCGTGGATGTGGAGGGGATGGGGGCCATCGGCCTTATCACCTATATGCGTACCGACTCCCTGCGCATCTCCGCCGAGGCCATGGCCGAAACGGTGAAGTTTATCGAGGAGGCCTATGGCAAGAACTACCTGCCTCCCTCTCCCCGGGCCTACAAATCCAAAAAGAGCGCTCAGGATGCCCACGAGTGCATCCGGCCCTCCATGCCCTCCCTCACTCCCGACCGGGTTAAGGCCAGCCTGACCGGTGACCAATACAAGCTTTACAAGCTGATTTGGGAGCGGTTTATCGCCTGCCAGATGGCCAATGCCCTGCTGGATGCGGTTTCGGTCAAGATTGCCGTGGGGGATTATACCTTTACCGCTTCCGGTTTTACCGTCAAGTTTGACGGCTACACCAAGCTTTACGAGGTGGTGCAGGAGGATGCGGAAGAGGAGCGCCCCCAAGCGCTGCCCCAGCTTGCCAAGGGGGATGTGCTGGATGTAAAAAAGTTGGAACCCAATCAGCACTTTACCCAGCCTCCCGCCCGGTATACCGAGGCAAGCCTCATCAAAACGCTGGAGGAAAACGGCATCGGCCGCCCTTCCACCTACGCCCCCACCATCACCACCATCATCAACCGGGGCTATGTGGAGCGGGAAAAGCGCTCCCTCAAGCCCACCACCTTGGGCGATGTCACCACCAAGCTGATGGAAGATCAGTTTAAGTCCATTGTAGACGCCGACTTTACCGCCAACATGGAGCAAAGTCTCGACGAGGTGGAGGAAGGCAAGCAGAGCTGGGTCAAGATTCTGAATGAATTCTACACGGAGTTTTCCGAGATTCTGGCTCAGGCGGAAAAGAATATGGAGGGGACCCGGGTCAAGGTTCCCGACGAGGAAACCGACATTGACTGCGAGCTTTGCGGGCGCAAAATGGTGATTAAAATCGGTCGGTTCGGCAAGTTTCTGGCCTGCCCCGGCTTCCCCGAATGCCGCAACACCAAGAAGATTGTTCAGGAAACCGGGGGAACCTGCCCGGTCTGCGGCAAAAAAGTGCTGGCCAAAAAAAGCAAAAACGGCAAGGGCTATTATGGCTGCGAGGGCTTCCCCGAATGCAAGTTCATGACTTGGGATAAGCCTTTGGAAGATAAATGCCCCAAGTGTGGCTCCGGCCTGTTCCGCAAGATGGGACGGGGGGCCAAAATCCTCTGCCACAAGGAGGGGTGCGGCTACGAGGCCGCCGTGGAGAAAAAATCCTCCAAGGACTCCGATGAGTAAGCCCGCCATCCGGGTTGTGGGGGGAGGCCTTGCCGGATGCGAGGCCGCTTGGAAGCTGGCACAGGCCGGCTACTCTGTAGAGCTTTTGGAAATGAAGCCTACCCAAACATCTCCCGCCCACCAAAGCGAAGATCTGGCCGAGCTGGTCTGCTCCAATTCCCTTAAAGCGGACCGGCTTTCCACCGCCAGCGGCCTTCTCAAAGCGGAGATGCGGCTGCTGGGCTCCCTGTTGCTGGAGGTTGCGGAAAACTGCGCCGTTCCCGCGGGAGGAGCCTTGGCGGTAGACCGGGACCGGTTTTCCCGGCTGGTCACCCAAAAGATAGAAGGCCATCCGAACATTTGCCTCACCCGGCAGGAGGTCACCGAAATTCCCAAGGGCCCCGTGGTGGTCGCCACCGGCCCCCTGACCTCTCCCGCCCTTTCCGGGGCCATTGCCCGGCGGTTGGGGCAGGAGCATCTCAGCTTTTTTGATGCAGCCAGCCCCATTGTCACCGCTGACTCTCTTGACCGAAGCATCGTCTTTGCCGCCGCCCGGTATGGCCGTGGCGGGGCGGATTACCTCAACTGTCCCATGAATCAGGAGGAATACGATCGCTTTTACGATGCTCTGGTTTCTGCCTTGGGGGCAGAGCAAAAGGAGTTTGAGCGGCAGGAGTTCAAGGTGTACGAGGGCTGTATGCCGGTGGAGGCTCTGGCCAAACGCGGGAGAGACGCCCTGCGCTTCGGCCCCCTCAAGCCGGTGGGCTTTACCGATCCCCGCACCGGCAAACGCCCTTGGGCTCTGGTGCAGCTGCGGCAGGAAAATCTGGCCGCCACCCTGTACAATTTGGTGGGATTCCAGACCAACCTGAAGTTCCCGGAACAAAAGCGGGTATTTTCCCTGATTCCGGGGCTGGAGCAGGCGGAGTTTGCCCGGTATGGCGTAATGCACCGCAACACCTTTTTGAACTCTCCCCGGCTGCTGGATCAAACCTTTGCCCTGCGGGAGGACCCCTTCACCGTATTTGCGGGGCAGATCACCGGGGTGGAGGGCTACATGGAAAGCGCCGCTTCCGGCCTGCTGGCTGCCGAGCAGCTCATTCGCCGTCTGGAGGGCAGGTCCCTGCTGAATCTTCCCCCGGAAACCATGCTGGGCGCTCTTTCCCGGTACATCAGCGACAGCGATGTGGTGAACTTTCAGCCCATGGGGGCCAACATGGGACTGCTGCCCCCCCTTCCCCAGCGCGTCAAGGACAAGCAGGAGCGCTACGAGGCTCTGGCTCTGCGGGGGCTAAAGGCACTGCGAAAGGCTTTGGGGGAGTAAATCCCGCCGCAGCGGATAAGCTGATGATATAATCCATCCAGTTTAAACCAGTGCCGCTCATTGGTGCGCCGCAGGCGGGGGACTGACTATGGAATCCAGTTAAACTTTCCAATGAACCAATGATAGTCTCTGCCATTGCCGAATTTTTATCGGCATCTATACTTTCAGACCGGGCAAAGGCCCGGACTTGCGCTTTTATATGAAAGTGCAACCCGACAGCAAACCCACAATGATCCGTCCCCTTATTGAACCAACTACAACTACCGAAGGTGGGATACTCATGAATATTATTCTCGACGCCTATGGCGGCGACAACGCCCCTCTGGAAGTGATTAAGGGCGCAGCCATGGCGGTTAGGGAGTACGGTGTACAAGTGACTCTTTGTGGCCGGCAGGACGATATTTTAAGCGCTGCCGAAGCAAGCGGCATTCCCCTGACCAATCTGGAGGGGATTAAAATCGCCCCGGCCTCCCAGGTTTTGCCCATGGATGTGGACCCCACCGAGGTTTTAAGCAGCTACTCGGGCAGTTCCATGGCGGTGGGGCTCAAGCTGCTGGCCGATGGCAGGGGGGATGCCTTTGTCACCGCCGGAAACACCGGCGCTGTGGTGGTGGGCTCTTCCCTTGTGGTCAAGCGGATTCGGGGAATTAAGCGGGCAGCCATTGCCACTGTGGTTCCCACCACCCAAAGCCCCTATCTGCTGATGGATTCCGGCGCCAACGCCGAATGCCGCCCCGAAATGCTGCAGCAGTTCGGCATTATGGGCAGCGCCTACATGAGCAAAGTGCTGAACACCGAAAATCCCCGGGTGGGCGTGGTCAACATCGGCACCGAGGACAACAAGGGCCTTGAGCTTCAGATTGAGGCAGGTAAGTTGCTGCGGAGCTCCCCGGTCAACTTCATCGGCAACATAGAAGCCCGGGAGCTTCCCTTGGGCGGCTGCGACGTAGCCGTTTGCGATGGCTTTACCGGCAACGTTATTCTCAAGCTCACCGAGGGGATGGGCAAGTGGATTTCGGTGGAGCTGAAGAAGATTCTGCTGAAGAATCTCAGCACCAAGCTGGCCGGCGCCCTCATCAAAGACGGCGTCGACAATTTCCGCAAGCAGATGGATTACACCGAGTACGGCGGGGCTCCCCTGCTGGGGATTGCCAAGCCGGTGATCAAGGCTCACGGCAGCTCCAACGACAAAGCCTTTAAAAACGCCATCCGTCAGGCCAAGCTGATGGTGGAAAATCAGATGATCGACACCATTACAGAAGGGCTGGCTGCTCTTAAAACCCGGCAGGAGGAACAGGAAAACGCTCATGAGTGATATGGATTCTCTGGAACAAAAGATCGGCTACACCTTCCGAAACAAGGGGTTCCTGCATCTGGCCCTGACCCACTCCTCCT
>CALCSA010000333.1 GCA_937894185.1 uncultured Clostridia bacterium
GGCGGAGCCTCCGCAGCCGCCCGTTTGCGCAGGCTGGATGAATCGGCGGAAATTGTATTGCTGGAGCGTGGCCCCTTTATTTCCTTTGCCAACTGCGGGCTGCCCTATTATGTGGGCGATACCATTACTCAAAAGTCTGCCCTCACCCTGCAGACTCCCGAGAGCTTTCATGCCCGTTTTAACATCGATGTGCGGGTGCACTGCGAAGTGACCGCCATCGACAGGCAGGCCCGTCAGGTGACGGTTCAAACGCCGGAAGGCATCATCACCGAAAGCTACGACAAACTGATCCTCTCTCCGGGGGCCAGCCCCATCCGCCCCAAGATGGAGGGGATAGAGGATGAGCGGGTGTTTACCCTGCGGGATATTCCCGATGCCGTGCGGCTTAAGGAGTACATCGTCAGAGAAAAGGCTTCCTCCGCCTTGGTGGTGGGAGGCGGCTACATCGGCATCGAGATGGCGGAAAATCTGGCGGAGGCCGGCTGCAAGGTGACGGTGGTGGAGCTGGCCGATCACATTCTGGCCCCCTTTGATTACGATGTGGCGGCGGAGCTGCATCTCCACATGAAGAAAAAAGGCGTCGACCTCATTCTGGGGACGGGAGTGAAGGCCCTGCATCCCCATAAGGACAGCATCAGCGTGGAATTGCAAAACGGCGAGCAGGTGGATACTCATCTGGTCTTCCTGTCGGTGGGGGTCCGCCCGGAAAGCGCTTTGGCACAAAGCTGCGGTCTGGAAGTCACCCAGCGGGGGATGATTGTCACCGATGAGCAGATGCGCACCTCCGACCCGGATATTTACGCCACAGGGGATGCGGTGCAGGTCCGGGATTTTGTCACCGGCCAACTGGGATTTGTCCCCCTGGCGGGGCCAGCCAACAAGCAGGGCCGGATTGCGGCAGACCACATCTGCGGCTTGGATTCCCGGTATACCGGTACACAGGGAACCTCCATCCTCAAGTGCTTTGATATGGTGGCGGCCTGTACCGGCATCAACGAGCGGACCGCTAAGGCTCAGGGCATTGATTATCAGGCGAGCTTTACCTATTCCGCTTCCCACGCCACCTACTATCCCGGAGCCGAGAGCATGTCCATCAAGCTGATCTTTCACCGGGAAAACGGCAAGGTGCTGGGGGCGCAAATTGCAGGGTTCGACGGGGTGGATAAGCGGATCGATGTGCTTGCCACCGCCATTCGGGCCGGGATGACGGTGGAGGATCTCACCCATCTGGAGCTTGCCTATGCTCCGCCCTTTTCCTCCGCCAAGGACCCGGTCAACATGGCGGGATACACTGCCCAAAATATACGTGGGGGCCTTGTAAAGCTGATCCAATGGCACGAAATTGACGCTCTGGACCCCCGGCAGATAGTCTGGCTGGATGTGAGGGCTCCCCATGAGGTGCAGAGCACCGGGCTGA
Organism: uncultured Clostridia bacterium; assembly: GCA_937894185.1. GTDB lineage: Bacteria > Bacillota > Clostridia > Oscillospirales > Ruminococcaceae > WRAV01. The sequence goes on from CALCSA010000333.1 coordinate 1,418, forward strand.
TTCTTCCATCGGCCATTCAAATACCCTTGGATGAGTTGCGGGAGCGGATCAATGAGATTCCTACCGGCAAGCCGGTCTACATCAATTGCCACAGTGGCCTGCGCAGTTACTTGGCCTGCCGGATTTTGGCCCAAAAGGGGTTTGATTGCTACAACCTTTCCGGCGGACACCGGCTTTGGAGCATCGTTCGCAAATAGCCTGAGATAAAAGCATCCCCGAACAGTGTAAGCTGCCCGGGGATGTCTTTGTTTGAGCGGGGAATGGGTGCTATTCGCCCAGTACCAGCTTGACCAGCTCCAGCGGGTCTACCGGCTTGCCGTTTTGGTACACCCGCATATTGCCGCTGGAAATCTCGTCGATAAGGATGATCTTGCCGTTGTTGCGGCCAAATTCCAGCTTGATGTCATAAAGCTCCAGCCCCTTTTGCCGCAAGTCCTCCTCGATGATGGTGGAAATCTGTTGGGTCAGGGACTTGAGGGTCTCGTATTCCTCGTGGCTCAAGAGCCCCAGCATGGCAAGAGCATCCTTGGTGATGGGGGGGTCTCCCCGGTCGTCATCTTTGAGGGTTACTTCCACAAAGGCGTCCAAGGGCTGGCCTTCGGCCGCGTAGGCTCCCCAGCGGCGCAAAAAGCTGCCCACGGCGCGAAAACGGCAGATGATCTCCAACCCTTTTCCGAAAGTGGTGGCGGGGAGCACCGTCATTTCCGCTTTTGCAATGTCAGCATCGATAAAGTGGGTGGGGATTCCCTTCTGTCGCAGGATTTGAAAGAAGTACTTCGTCATCTTCAGGTTGCCTTGTCCCATGCCGTTGATGGAAAGTCCCACCGTATTGGCTCCGGGATCGAATACACCGTCGGCCCCGGTGACATCGTCCTTAAATTTAAGCAGATAGTTGCCGTCTGCCAGCTGATAGACATCCTTTGTTTTGCCCCGATAGACGATTTCCATTTCACATTCTCCTTCTTGGTAGCTTGGGTAAAGCGTTGCTTGCTTTATTATAACGCTGCGGGGGAAAAATGTCGACCAAAACATTGATACCATGGGTTAACATGGTATCGGCAGGTGGAATAATTATTGGATTTTAAGCTGTCCTTCCAGCTGCTGGCGGGTGATCCGGTCATCGGGGCTAAGCAGCCGGGAAAGGGAAGCATCGTGATTCAGGGTGGCGATGAGCAGGGCGATATACTTGGAAACATCCACCACCTGGAACCAGGGCCTGCTGGCCAGTTCCGGGTTGAGATAGGTGAGGTTTGTGCCCAACACCAGTTCAAACAGGCCTTCCTCGTAGGCTTTGTCAAAGGCTTCCAGCCCTTGGGTGAACAGGGCAAAGGTGGCCGCCAAAAAGACCCGGTTGGCTCCCCGGAAAGTCAGCTCCCGGGCAAGGTCCAGCATGGAATCACCGGTGGAGAGAATATCGTCGGGGACGATGACATCCTTGCCCTCCACCGAATCTCCCAGATATTCGTGGGCCACAATGGGATTGCGTCCGTTGACAATCACAGAGTAATCCCTGCGCTTATAGAACAGGCCCATATCCAGCCCCAGCATGGTGGAGAAATAGATGTTGCGGGGGGCGGCGCCCTCATCGGGGGAGATGATCATAGCCTTTTCCTTGTCGATAATCATGTCGGGGCGCACCTTGAGAAGAGCCTTGAGAATCTGATAGATGGGCTGGACCGATTCAAAGTTGGACAGGGGAACAGCATTGACCACTCTTGGGTCATGGGCATCAAAGGTGATGATGTTGTCCACCCCCAAGCTGTACAGCTCCTGAATAGCAATGGCACAGTCCAGACTTTCCCGGCCGTTTCTGCGGTGCTGCCGCCCCTCGTACAGGAAGGGCATAATCACGTTGATCCGGTGAGGCTTGTTGCCTGCCGCCGCAATCAGCCGCTTGAGGTCGGAGAAGTGATCGTCGGGGCTCATGTGGCTTTGAATGCCGTACATGGGGTAGGTGACGCTGTAGTTGGTGATGTCGCACAGAATGTATAAGTCGTAGCCCCGCACACTGGAACGGATCATCCCCTTGGCTTCGCCGGTGCCAAAGCGGGGGCACTGCGCCTCGATGAGAAAGCTGTTCTTGTCAAAGCCGGGAAAGGTGAGCAGGGTGTCACTTTCGGGGTCTGTGGTCCAGCGCAGCAGGTACTCGTTGACCCGCTGTCCCATGGCCTCAAATCCCCGCATGGGGAGCAGCGCCAAAGGACGTACCATTTCGCGAGCGGCCCCGACCTTAATATCAAAAGGCATTTTTTTCATCCTCCATGATTGGTATCTCGTTTTGTGGTATGTCGAACGGATGGTTACAGGGCTCCGCTCCCGATTCTGGAAATTACAATCCGGTTCTGCCCTGTTCCCGGCTTTCGCCTCCTCTTGTATCCTGTGGCATTCTTTCGGCTTTCCTTTGGGCCATTCCTTGGTTAATCCGACTGCTGCGCATTCCAAAGGGAATGGTAGATTCCCTGCTTTTCCAGCAGCTCCTGATGGGAGCCGCTTTCCGCAATACCCTGATCGGTGAGGACTACAATTTTATCGGCATTGCGCACGGTGCTCAGACGGTGAGCCACCACCAGAGTGGTCCGCCCCTCGCTGAGCTGGTCCAAAGCCTGCTGAATTTGAGCCTCGGTGGCGTTGTCCAAAGCGGAGGTGGCTTCATCCAAAATGAGGATGGGTGGATTTTTGAGGAAGATGCGGGCGATGGAAATGCGCTGCCTCTGCCCGCCGGAGAGCATGATGCCCCGCTCTCCAATAAAGGTATCGTACCCATCGGGCAGGGTTTGAATGTATTCGTCGATGCTGGCCAGCTGGGCGGCCCGGCGGATTTCCCCCTCGGTGGCGGCAAAGCTTCCGTAGGCGATGTTGTCCCGGATGGTGCTGGTAAAAAGGAAGGTGTCCTGCTGCACAATGCCGATCTGGCGGCGCAGGGAAAGACGGGTATAATCCCGAATATCCACGCCGTCCAGCAAGATGCGCCCTCCATCCAGCTCGTAAAAACGGGGAATCAGATGGCAGAGGGTGGACTTTCCTCCCCCGGAAGGGCCTACCAGAGCGACGGTTTCCCCTGCTTGAATGGTCAGGTTCAGGTTGGAGAGAACATTGCCTTCCTTCTTGTCGTCCTCATAGCGGAAGGTAACGTTTTCAAAGATAATGGCACCCTTAGGCCGCTCCAATACCCGGGCGTTGGGGCTGTCCTGCTCCGGTTTCTCGGCCATCAGCTCCTGAATCCGGGAAAAGCCGGTGATGCCGTTTTGCAGCTGCTCGGTGAAGTTGATCAGCTTTTTCAGGGGCTCGGTAAACAGGCCGACAAACAAAAGATAGGCGGTAAAATCGGCCACGGTGATCTGATCGTAATAGGTGAAAATTCCCCCTGCCGCTATGGTGACCAGCATCAGCAGGTCCATCAACAGGCCGGTGCCGGAAAAGAACTCGGCCATTCTCTTGTAGTAGATGCCCCGGGCGCTGGCATAGGCCTCGCTGCCCAAGCGGAACTTTTCCGCCTCATGCTCCGAGTATTCGTAGGCGCGGCTGACCCGCACCCCGGAAATGGAGTTTTCCAAGCTGGCGTTGACCTCACCCACCTCCACCCGGGTCTGCATGGAGGCGCTGCTCAGCTTGCGGCGCTTGCGGATAGCAAAGGTGAGAAGCACCGGCACAAAGGCGAAGATAATCACGGTGAGCAGAACGTTCATCCGGCAGAGAAGCAGGAAGGAACCAATCAGCATGATGCCGGAAATAAAAACATCCTCGGGGCCGTGGTGAGCCAACTCGGAAATTTCCATGGTGTCGTTGATAATCCGGCTCATGATGGTTCCGGTTTTTGTTTTGTC
>CALCSA010000334.1 GCA_937894185.1 uncultured Clostridia bacterium
CAGCAAGCGCTGCACCTCGACACCCGGAATTTGAGCCACCTGATCCGAGATGATTTGCAAGGCTTCGGGATTGCAGTCGGTCACCGCCACCCGGACAAAGCCCGCCAGCTCCTGACGCTCCCGCAGCTTGAGGCTGAGGAAGATGCGTGTCTCCTGCAGGGAAAATCCCAGTTCCTCCAACCGGCCCAGCATGTCGTCAATGGCCTGCATGGCCTGATCTTTTTTGCCAATCTGCTCCTCCGGCTCCTGCCCGCGAACAAAAGTGCCCCGTCCCTGCATCTTTTCGATGATTTCCCGGCGTTCCAGCTCGTCATAGGCATGCTTCACCGTGCCTTGGGACAACCCCGAATAGTCGGCCAGTTCCCGGACGGTGGGCAGGCGGCTGTCGGGAGGGAGCATGCCACTTTCTATTCTCGCCTGAATCCGGTCGGCCAGCTGCCGGTAGAGAGGCTCCGGGCCGGACAGTGTATCTTTTCCCAAGGGTCCCGCCACATGGGCGGAAAGTATCCTGTCAGGCACGCTCCCGCCTCCCGGACAGATACTCCTGCCTGCCCTCCTGATACAGGTTGTTGCCCACGCTGTCGATGATGACGGTGAGAGGCATATCCCGCACTTCCAGACGGCGAATGGCCTCCGCCCCCAAGTCCTCGTAGGCCACAATCTCGCTGCTGACCACGCTGCGGGCCAACAGTGCCCCGGCTCCGCCGATGGCTCCAAAATAGACGGCGGTATGTTCCTTCATGGCGTTCACTACCTCGGGCCCCCGCTTCCCTTTGCCGATCATGCCGGTCAGGCCCATGGCAATCAGGGTAGGGGCATAGGCGTCCATCCGGTAGCTGGTGGTGGGCCCCGCCGACCCAATGGCCTGTCCCGGCTTTTCGGGGGTGGGCCCCACATAGTAGATGACGGCATTTTCAATGGGGAAAGGCAGCTCCTTGCCCTGCTCCACCAACTCCACCAGCCGCTTGTGGGCAGCGTCCCGGGCGGTGTAGATTGTGCCGGACAGCAGCACGCTGTCTCCGCTGCGCAGCTCCCGAGCCACTTCCGCGCTGATTGGAGCCGTAATTCTTTTACTCATCTTCCGTTCCCCCTTGCCTTTCGGCCCTTGGTGATTGTTTTAGCCTATTACAGGTCATTTGCAAAATTGATCTATATCAACAGTGTACCACAGACCTTTCTGCCATGCAAGGTGAAGGTTTGGAGTTTTTTTAGATTCTTTTAGTCCAGGGAATTCTTCCTCCTCGCTGCGGGCTTACTCCTTGGTTCGCAGGGTGGTCCAGTCCTTTTTTGCCTGCTCCATGGCCTCCTCCCAAGTCAGCTCCCGGACGGTAAAGTAGCTTCTCACCGCCTCGGCAAATCCCCGGTTCACCCAATCGGTGGGAAATTCCTGATGCTGCCGGGGCAAAAGGGCTCCCTGCTGGATATACCCCAGCATCTGTTTGTGCAGGATGACCCCCGTATCCACCGCCGTTTCCCGGTAGGGGGAGACAATGCCGAACCGGCTGGATAAAATGGTGGCTCCTGTCTCGCTCTGGTAAAGCCAGGTGAGGAATTCCAAGGCCAGAACCTTGCTAGCCGGGGAAGCCCCTGCCCCCACCGCCCAATATGCCGGAACCTCGGCGTATATTTTGCCCTCCTCCTCCGGCAGGGGGATGGGCAGCAGACGCAGCCGGCGGGCCACTTCCTCATCCACCGCCGCCACCCGGGCATAGACAGAAACCTTCTGCTGAATGGCCGCCACCCGCCCGGCAGCCAGCCCCTCCTCCACCTGCATGGTGTGGGTGACCTGAGGCAGTGTTTGCCAGCCCTTGCCGTTGGTGGCATACCGGGCCATCAGGTCCAGATAGCGGCCTGTGGCTTTCCCCCGCTCCATCAAAACGGAGGTGGCCCCCGCCGCCTGCGCCGCCGTGGCAAACTCTCCCCCCAAAGCGATGTCCGCCAGCTGCCCCCCCACAAAGGTGTAGTCCTGTCCGGGCAGCTGGGTCACCGCTTCCAGATCGGGGCAGGCTTCTTTCAGCTCCCCCAGAGTGATCTGTTCCCGCAGGGTCTTGAAGCTTTCCTCCAGTCCTTCAAAGTCCGCCATCTCCCCAAGGGGAATGCCTGCGGCTTCAAAGATATCCCGGTTGACGATCAGGCCCACGGCGTCCACACTGTAGGGGATGCCCAACAGCTTTTCCTCCAGAGTCACCGCCTCCAGCGTAAA
>CALCSA010000335.1 GCA_937894185.1 uncultured Clostridia bacterium
TGTAAGACTCAAGCTCGCCCATAGAACAACGCCAAACACAAGAGAAAATCGCAGCAAAAAAGGCCTCATTTCCATCCTCTCCCCAAGGAGCAAGCAGCCCCGAGATGCAAGAAACAAAGCCTTATGACTGCTTGCCCGGCAGCCGCTACCTTCCCTGCTCCAAAAAGATGCCGGCCAAATCTTCCAGCACATCGCGAGGAAGCATGGCGGTGCGGGAAAGGCGCTTGGCGGTGCGGTCGGCAGCCATGCCGTGGAGGAATACCCCCACTGCGGCGGCGTGTTGGGGAGGCATTCCCTGTGCCAGCAGAGCGCCGATCATACCGGCCAGCAGGTCTCCACTGCCGCCCTTGGCCAGACCGGAGTTGCCCGTCTCGTTGACGGTCAGCTCGCCGTCGGGGCAGGCGATGAGGGTGCGTGGCCCCTTGAGAACCACCGTCACATGGTGGCGCTGGGCAAATTCCAGAGCCACTGCCTCCCGGTCCGCCTCTACTTGGGGAATATCGCAGCCAGCCAGCCGAGCCATCTCTCCCGGGTGCGGGGTGAGGACTAGGGGGGCCTTTGCTTCTTTCAATACATGTATATTCCCGGCCACGGCGTTTATGCCATCGGCGTCCAGCACCAAGGGGCAGGAGGTATTCTGAAGCACACGCTCCAGCAGCCGGGCGGTGTGAAGGTTGTTGCCCAGCCCGCAGCCGAACACCACCGCATCCGCCGACTCCAAGGACTCGGTGAGGGCGGAAAGAGGCAGAGTGCCGTCCAGAGTGCCCAGATCGTTTTGCGCAAGGGGAAGCAGGATGGCCTCCGGCACCTGCGCCGAAGCAGCGGCGCAGACCGGCTCGGTGGAGCAGAGGGTGACCAGCCCGGTGCCGCAGCGCAGGGCTCCCAAGGTGGAAAGAATGGCGGCTCCCCGGTAGCGGGAGCTCCCCGCCACATTAATCAGCCTGCCAAAGGTGCCCTTGTGGCCGTCCTCCCGGCGGGGAGGAATCAGATCAAAGGCCTTGGAAAGAGTCATCTTCCCGGTGATGGCGGGGGCAGGGCGGGGCGCCTCCTCCTCCGGGGCGGGAGAGGATTCCGGTTGCTCCGGCGCAGGGCCCTCTTCCGGGGCTCCGTAGGCTCCGTAGACGATTCCCGCCCGGGCCTCATCGGGAATGCCGATGTCCAGCACCTCCACCCCTCCGCACTGATCCTTGGAGGAGGGGAGGACATGGGCGGGCTTGAGGCTGTCAAAGGACAGCGTAAAGTCTGCCTTGATGGCTCCCCGGGCCACCCGGCCGGAATCGCACTCCACCCCGGTGGGGATGTCCAAAGAGACAATGGCGCAGGTGCTGTTGTTGATGAGTTGGCATGCCCGGCGGTGATGCTCCCGCAGCTCCCCTTGAAAGCCGGTGCCGCAGATGGCATCCACCACCAGATCGGTTTGGGTCAGCCAGCTGGAAAGTTTGTCGGCAGCGTGCTCAAAGGGGAGAATGGGAACCCCCATGGCGTCCAGCTGCCGGTACATCTCCTGTGCTTCGGGGCTGGTAGGCTGGCCGTCCAGCAGGGTGACCACCACGTTGACATCGTGTTCGGTAAGCTTGCGGGCCACCACCAGACCATCCCCGCCGTTGTTGCCTCTGGCGCAGAAGATGATGCAGTTTCTGTCCTGAATTTTAAAGG
>CALCSA010000336.1 GCA_937894185.1 uncultured Clostridia bacterium
TTTGGCCATCTGGAGGGGGACAAGCTCCTGATTTGTGCAGCCAATATTTTGAAGAAGGCATGCCGGGGTGATGATATTATTGCCAGAATCGGCGGGGATGAGTTTATATTTCTGCTCCCCAAAACCGAGCAAGAAACGGCTGAAAAGATGATCGGCCGAATCAAAAAGGCTATGCTTGCGGAGAATTATGAAAATGGAATTTTGTCTGTATCCTTTGGATCTGCAACAAAAAGCTCATCAGCGCAAGATATCTATAATGTTTTTAGTGAAGCAGAGAATGCAATGTACCAGCGCAAGCTTAAAGAAAGCAGCACAATGCGAAGTAAAACGATCCAGGTTATTGCCCACTCTTTTTTTAGCAGCAATAAAGAGGAAGAAGCACATAACCATAGAGTTGGAGAGCTATGTCGAGAAATCGCTCGCGCGATGGACTTGGATAAAGAAACGACAAATGATATTGCAACCGCTGGCTTTTTTCATGATATTGGGAAGATCAGCGTAAACAAAAAAATCTTGCTAAAAACTATGCCACTAACAGAGGATGAATGGGTTGAGCTGAAGCGTCATCCAGAAAAGGGTTACCAAATTTTAAAGTCTTCCGCAGAATTTGCACAGGCGGCACAGTATGTCCTATGCCATCATGAGCGTATTGATGGGCAAGGATATCCCCAAGGGTTATCTGGAGAGGATATACCTTTGCCCGCAAAAATTTTGACGGTAGCAGATGCGTATGACTCAATGATTAATCCACGGCAATATCATAAAAAATTGGATCAGAAGGAAGTAATTGAGGAACTTAAACGAAATGCCGGTACGCAATTTGATGTATTTGTAACGCGTATGTTTATAGAAAAAGTCCTGCATCAAATATAGAAGGCTTGATAGTTTTCTGCATCCAACGCCATGTTCTATAATGAGGACAAGTACTTGTGCTGGGATATTCGAAGCATCACGGAAAAATCATTACATTCCATGTATACCGGATAAAGTCTCCGATCATCTCGGAGCATTTCGTCATTTTGAATCTCTCAACATGCAGGCAAGTGCGTGGGAGTGGACTATCTTTTCTGCACAGACTTAAAATTTTCCGAATCTCGCCCAAAATCAGTAAAACTTAGAGAGTATAAATTGGAAATCCATTGAAAACAAGCTTTTTAGGCATTATCTCAATTACTGCCACCCGCCAATAAAGAATGGCTTAGACCTTAGGGTTTAAGCCATTCTTTTTATGTTTGGCTCAAATCCTTTCTGGCTTGTGGAATGGGGAATGGGCTTTATTTTCCCCATTCAAGGCGAATGGCAAAGCGGCAGGGGATATACATATCCCCTGCCGCTTGATGATACCGTTACGACTTCGCAAATTCTTTCAGCGTATGGCCGGAAAGCCTGTAGACTGTCCAGTCGCTCATGGGCTGAGCCGACAGGGACCGGTAAAAATCAATACTGGGCTGGTTCCAATCAAGGCAGGACCATTCCAGCCTGCCGCAGCCCCGCTCCACAGCGATTCTGGCCAGCTCCCGCATCATCCCTTTCCCAAAGCCCCGGCCCCTGTATTGAGGCTTTATGTATAAGTCTTCCAGATAAAGGCCCGCCCGTCCTAAAAAAGTGGAAAAGTTGTGAAAAAACAGGGCAAAGCCCACCTCTGCGCCGTCTGCCACCCCAAAAATGACTTCCGCCTTCTTGTGTTGGAACAGCCATTCTTCCAGCAACGCCTCGGTTGCCACCACCTGATCGGACATCTTTTCGTAGTCTGCCAAGCCTTTGATCATCTGCAAAATCAGCGGTACATCGTTTGGCTGCGCATATCGAAAGGTTAGATTCTCTTTCATCCCAGTCTCCTTGTCTCTTGATTGGAATATGATACCACAATTGCTCCCGGAAGAAAAGCTCCCATGAACCACCGATGTTCACGGGAGCTTTTCTGGATTTCACTGTTCATCCGCCCTGTGCTTTCCGGTGAGGGAAAACTCCACCCATTCGGCAATGTTGGTGGCGTGATCCCCAATCCGCTCAAAATATTTTGCAATCATCAACAGGTCAAGGGCCTGCTCCCCATGCTCGGGGTTCTTGGCAATCAGGGCAATCAGCTCTCCCCGCACCTTATCAAAAAGGGCATCCACCACATCATCGTAGTCAATAGCGGCATAGGCCTGCTCCAAGTCCCGGTTGACATAAGCGCTGATGCTTTCCGTCACCATTTTAATGGTGTGATGAGCCATTTCTTTAATGGAAAGGGCAGGCTCCACATGCTGCAGGTTGACATACCGGGTGATTTCGGCAATATCCCGGGCCTGATCCCCAATCCGCTCCATATCGGTAATCATTTTCAGGGCGGAGGAAATCTGCCTAAGGTCCCTGGCCACCGGCTGCTGCCGAAGAAGCAGCTTAAGGCAAAGAGCCTCGATCTTCCGCTCCCGGTTGTCGATTTCGTCATCGGCCCGAACCGCCTCCTGCGCAAACTTGCCGTCCCCCTCAAAAAGAGCCTGAGCGGCGTTTGCAATGGCGGTTTCGCACAGGGCGCCCATTTCGGTCAATTCGTCCCCCAGCTCTCGCAGCTGCTCGTCAAAACTTTTGCGCATCATCCAAACCTCCCTGTGATGTAATCTTCCGTCCGCGGGTCGGCGGGAACGGAAAAGAGGGTTTCCGTATCGGTGTACTCCACCATCTCCCCCATGAGGAAGAAGGCGGTCTGATCGGAGATTCTGGCTGCCTGTTGCATATTATGAGTCACCATCACAATGGTATACACCTTTTTGAGCTCGGCTACCAAATCTTCAATCTTCAGAGTGGAAATAGGGTCCAAAGCACTGGTGGGCTCATCCATCAGCAGCACCTCGGGGCCTGCCGCCAGCGCCCGGGCAATGCAAAGCCTCTGCTGCTGCCCGCCCGAAAGCCCCAGCGCGCTCTTTTTCAGCCGGTCCTTTACCTCATCCCACAAAGCGGCGGAAACCAGCGACTGCTCCACCACTTCATCCAACTTGGCCCGGCCTTTGGTTCCGTGGGTGCGGGGTCCGTAAGCAATGTTGTCGTAAATGCTCATGGGAAAGGGGTTGGGCTTCTGGAACACCATGCCCACCCG
>CALCSA010000337.1 GCA_937894185.1 uncultured Clostridia bacterium
GGTGGGGCGGGTACAGGCTGGGAAGATTCTTCCGATTCGGCTCCTGCCCCCAGAGGAGGGGTGGGGTCAAACCTCACCCAGCCAAAGCCGGGGAACCAAGCCTCCACCCAGGCGTGGGCCTGCTGATTGGTGACAGTGTAGTTGCCATTTATATTCCTTTCCCCGGGGAGGATAAAGCCCTCCAGATAGCGGGTGGGGATGTCGGCACAGCGGCCCAGCACCGCCATGGCAGTGGCGTAGTAGACGCAATAGCCCTCCTGCCCGGAAAAGAGGAAGTAATCCACAAAGTCTTCCCCGGCGGGAACCGCTTCCGGCTCAAGAGTGTAGGGAAACCGGGCAAGGTATTCCTGAATGGCCAGCAGCTTGTCGTAGTCGCTGCCCAACCCCTGCGTCAGGGAAAGAGCCAGCTCCCTCACCCGCTGGGGCAGAGTTTCCGGCAGGGAGAGTGCGGCGGCCAGCAGTTCATCGTCGGGGTCGGGGCGCTGTCCGCCTGCCGTCAGCTCCCCCAGCACCCGCCGGAGGTACTGGTTGGAAAAATCCCATGCAATGTAGCGCTGGGTGTAGGTTTGCTCCTTGGGCAGGGGCTTATCCCCCACCACCATGCCGTAGCCGTCTATGGAGGGGGTGATGTCCTCGATGGAAAGGCTTTGGGCAAAGGCGGGGGTAAAGATCGCTTTGGTGCGGGCTTCCCCAGTGATGACCGAGAGAGCTTCGATGCTTTGGGCGTAGTAGCGCATGTAATAGAGCTGATTTTCACGCAGGTCGCCGTAGGCGCTGACATCGTACCGGCCGGAATCATCCGCCTTTAAGGGTGTATCGCCCCGCCGGCTCTGCTTCCAGGAGGAGCCGGTGTACAGATCCCGCACGCTGCCCCCCAGATACACCTGCCCCGGAGCCTCCACCTCCATCACAAAGATGTCGTTGGGGTGGCGGGGGCCGCCCAGTTGCTCTCCATCCTTGGACCAAGAGAAAATCTGGTCTGGCATCAGGTGGTAGAGCAGGTTGTCGGCAACGCCGGAAACATCGGGCAGGCCCTGTTCCCGGATGACTTCCACATCGGGTTTGGGGGCGGAGCCCGCCAGCAAAAACACGGCGACGCAGACCGGCAGCAGCAGAAGGGCAAAGGCTCCGGCGGATTTGTTCCCATACTGGTTGTACAGCAGGGCGATGAGGTTGAGCCGGTGCACCAGCAGAGCCAGCAGGCAGAGGGCCAGCAACACCAGAGCCGCTTCGTCCACCCCCCACTCCATGTAAAGGGGGACGGCGCAGACGGCTGCCGCCAGCAACGTCAGGATGTAAAATCCCGAGCCCACCCGCAGGTTGAGGGCGGAAATTAAAGTGACCCCACAGGCGATTCCCTTGGCGATGAGGACGCTGTATTCCGGGCGGTAGGGCAGCTGCCCCTGAGCAAATTGGAAAAGCTCCTTCACAAGGGAAGAAAGCTCTGACCACCACTGGGCCTCAAACTCCTGCCGGTAGAGGGAAAAAAGCGTCCCTCCGGCAAAGATAAGCAGAAGGCCAAGCCCGGACAGGAAGGTCCATTTATTCCAAAAAAGCAGACCCCAAACCGCCGACAGCAGAACACAAAGCCGCAGCAAAGCACCCCCGTCCACCTCTAAAATGGTTGCGGAGAGGATGGCCCAGGACAGGGCGTAGGCATAGACAGCGCCGACAATCAGGCGGAACAGAGTGTCGGAAAGTTTGTCACGCAGTGGCAATAGGGGCACCCCCTATGAAGAGTAATGGTGAAGCAGCGGCTTATTGGGCTGGGGCCGGGGGAGACGCCTGCTCCGGCACCAAAGCGATCCGGTGAACCTTGGCCCCGTAGGCCGCAAGGCTTTCCAGCAGGTATTCCTGCTCCGAGGTCACAGGCAGGGCGGGAGAGGAAAAAGAGTAAAGGGTGAGGTTGTGGTCAAAAGAGATCAGTTCCTTGAGGGTATCGTGGACTTCTTGATCCAACAGAGCCAGAAAGACAATCAGGTTGTATGGCCCCGAAATACGGGAAGCCACCGGAACCACCGACTCCGCCCCTTCAAAGGGGATGGCTGCCAGCAGGGAAAAGACCCGGGCGGCATCGTCGGCAGGGCCAAGGGAGGTCTGGTCACTTTCCAGCCTGCCGTAGATGAGATCGGCGGAAAGGCTTCCCCTCATGCAGTAATCGGCGGCTGCTGCCAGATACCCCACCATGGCGTCCTGCAACGCGGCTGCCGCCATAGGGAGCAGAGGAAGGGCCCGGGTGTCCAGCAGCAAAATCAGACGGTCGGGCTGATAAGCGTTGAAGTTCTTGACCATCAGCTCTCCCCGCTTGGCCGAAAGCTTCCAATGGACCTTGCGCAGGGAATCGGAGGAGGCGTATTTCCGCACATCGGCCACCGAGCTGTAGTCCTCGTTGAACAAATCAGTGAAGAGGGCGGTTTTCTGGGGCCCGCCTTGGAGCATCAGCAGGTAGTTCTCGTCACTTCTGGGGTAAACCGTCACCGATAAAGATGTTTTGGGGCGCAAGGTCCGGCGGAACAGCCCTAAAAAATCCACCACCACCAACTTTTCCACTCCGATGGCGTAGACTCCCCGGTAGGGGAACTCCAAGGGGTATTCCCGCCGGAATCTTCCCCGGGGCAGCAGGGGGAACAGAAGGGTATCCTCCCCATAGCCCACCAGCTCCCCGCTTTTCAGATGACAAACCACCCGGGGATAAAAGAAAAATCCCCGGTTGCTCACTTGTAGGGTGTAGGAAAGGGCATCCCCTTTAAAAATGATGTCCTGCTCCATGGTTTCCTCCACCAAAATGCGGGAGGCAGCGGTGACGGTAAGCAGGGAAAGAGCCAGAAAAACCAGCAGGGCATAAAAAAGGGTAAAGCCCAGAGAACCGTCGCCGTAGCCCAGCGCCAAAAGCAGGGAGAGAAGCAGGGAAAAAGCATATAGCAAACGGGATCGTATCATGAAGGTACACCTTTCGTCTCTTGGGGCGGTTTTTTCAGGCGGTCATCACCAGATGGCAAAGGCCCGCACGGGAGAAGCTTCCAACCCTTGCAGCGGCAGAGGAACGGCGCAGAGGGTCACCCGGGAAGGCAGATCCGACAGATTGGCCAGACTTTCCAGCAGAAGGACATCCCCTTCAAAGAAGATGTCGTGGACCTGTTGGTGGAGCATTGCATGAACCGATGGAGTTTCCATCCCCACAAGAGTGACGCCCCGCTCCACCAGCCAGCGAGCTGCGCCGGGAGAGATGCCGGGGTGCTCCTCGTAAAAGCCGGGAGTCTGATACCGGGCGGACCAGCCGGTGCGGAGCAGCAATCCCGGACAGGAGTCAATCCCGGCCTGAACGGATTCCAGATCAGAGACTTCCAGATCCCGGTGGGGCGGCGCGTCCACCACGGTGCAGGGCAGCACAAAACGCTCCAGAGAAGCTTGCTCCACCGAAGGAGTTCCCGCAATCCGGTGGAGGGGCATGTCGATATGGGTGCCGCTGTGAGCGCCCAATGATATCGCCGAGGTGAGATAGCCGTCCTCCCCAAGATGAGAGGTCAGGGCAACCGTGGGGTCGCCGGGATACACCGCCATACCGGAACAGAGGGGGTGGGTTAAATCCTGCAGTTTCATCACCGGTCACCAGCCTTGGGGCAGCACCGGCGCCGAAACTTCCCGCAGGGCCATGGCTACCATATCCTGCTGGGTCATCTTTTTGAGCTTGCCTTCCTGCCGCAGGACAATCCGGTGGGACAGCACGTGGGGGGACATGCGAATGACATCGTCGGGGAGAACAAAATCCCGGCGGCTGTACAGGGCCCACGCCTGAGATGCCTTGTAAAGAGCGATGGAGGCCCGGGGGCTGGCTCCCAGCGCCACGTAGGGGTTTTCCCGGGTGTGGACCACCAGACTGATGATATACTCCACCACCCGGCTGTCTACGTGGATCTGCTCCACTAGCTGCTGCAGGGCCACAATGTCGCTGCCCGAAGCCACCGGCGACAGGCTGTGGAGCGGGTTTTCCCTCCCAATGCGGGTGACCATCCGGGCTTCCTCCCCCGGACTGGGATAGCCCAGAGAAATCCGCATGAAGAAGCGGTCCATCTGTGCTTCCGGCAGAGGATAGGTGCCCAGATGCTCCACCGGGTTCTGGGTGGCCAGCACCATAAAGGGGTCCCGAATGCGGTAGGTGGTTCCGTCCACCGTCACCTGCTTTTCCTCCATGGCCTCCAGCA
>CALCSA010000338.1 GCA_937894185.1 uncultured Clostridia bacterium
ATATTGGAGTGATTGCCACCCGTTCCTTTCTCTGCAATACCGAATTGCTTGAAAGCATTACAGGACTATCAATCCATGTGTTTTATGCAGAGAACGAGCAGGAAATCTTGCGTGTTCTGGAGGAAAACCGCAAAAGGGGTGTGGAAGCTTTTATCGGCGGGCATACAGGATACTGGATCAGCAGACAGCTGAGCATGCCCTACATTCAAATCCATATGGGGCCGGAGGCAGTGGAACGGTCGATTCAGGAGGCATTGGCTGCCGCTCGGAGCATTGCTTATGAGCGCAGCAAATCCTCCTTCATCCGCCAGTTGCTGGACAGCGCCGACGACGGAATGGTGACACTCAGTGCTCAGGGAGTCATTACCCAGATTAACCGGAAAGCGATTGATATTTTTGAACTTGAAAGCAACCCCGAAGGCAGAAAGTGTCCGGAAGTTTTCTCCCATACCGACCAGAAGGCTCTGGAACAAGTGCCGCTAGACGGAGAGCGGCTGACTCATATTCGGGGACGACTTTACATGGTTTATGCAGTGCCGGTGGTACAAAATGAATCGGGGGAAAGCAGCGTCTGGTACACCATCCAAAATACCGAGAAAATTCAGGAGTCGGATAAAAAAATTCGCACGGAACTCAGGGGCAAGGGGTTGGTGGCAAAATACCGCTTGGACGATATTCGAGGCAACAGCACCGCTATGCGCCACTGTGTTCGGGTAGCCTACAAATATAGCCGCACAGATGCCAGTATCCTCATTGTAGGGGAAACGGGAACCGGAAAGGAATTGATGGCTCACAGCATTCACAATGCCAGCAAACGCCGAGAACAGCCGTTTGTGGCTATTAACTGCGCTGCCATGCCCGAATCGCTGCTGGAAAGCGAACTGTTCGGCTATGAGGAGGGGGCTTTTTCTGGTGCCATTAAGGGTGGCCGGCCAGGACTTTTTGAACAGGCGCATAATGGCACCATTTTTTTGGATGAGATCGGGGAGCTGCCCTTAAACCTGCAAGCTAAGATGTTGCGGGTGCTTCAGGAAAAAGAGGTGCGCCGGGTGGGGGGGATTCGGGTGATTCCTGTGGATGTACGAATTATCTCAGCCACCAACTCGGATATTCCCCAAAAAGTGCATCAGGGGGAATTCCGCATGGATCTTTATTATCGTCTCAATGTACTGGAAATGACTATTCCACCTCTTCGGGATCGAAAAGGAGACGTAGGGGAGCTGGCAATTTTCTTTATCACTCATTTTGGTCAGCGGGAGCATAAGCCGCAGATTAAGATTGCTCCCCAGGCGCTGGAACTATTGCAGAAGTACCACTGGCCCGGCAATGTCCGGGAGCTGCGCAATATCTGTGAGCGGTTGGTGGTGTTAAACGAAACCGGCATAATCAGCCAAGAGGAGGTAGAGGAAGAGCAGCTTCACCGGCTGCCGGCCCGCCAGATGGAACTTCAAACTTCA
>CALCSA010000339.1 GCA_937894185.1 uncultured Clostridia bacterium
AGAGCTACACCGAGATTTACGGCAAGGTTAAGGCAGCCAATGGCAACGAGATTACGTTGGCACTGGGCACTCCGGCCAACCAAACCCCACCCTCTTTTGGCGAGGGAGACGGCTCCTGGAGCGGCCTGCCTTCCGGCGAGGGAATGCCGGAAAGGGAGCGGCCCGGCAAAGGCGGGGACTTCCCCACCCCTCCGGAAGCAAACTTAGAAGAGTCGGCAGGGGAGCAACCTGTTCCTCCCGCCGCTGACCGGGAGGGGGAGGAGCCCGCAGCCCCCACCTTGCTGGAGGATGGCGCCCCCGAAGAGTTTAGCGGTTCCCCTCCCGCCGCCGGCCGTGAGGAGGAGTCCGCAGTCCCCACCTTGCCGGAGGATGGCGCCCCCGAAGAGTTTGGCGGCTCCCCTTCCTCCTTTGACAGCGGCCAGCCCGGCGGGCGCACCGGCGCCAGAATGCGGCAGGATGGCTCCGGCTCGTTCCCCGGAAGGGGCGACGGCGCTGCCATGCCCTTTCAGGGGGCAGCTTTGGAGTATACCGGGGAGGAAGCCACCTTCCAAATCCCCGTCACCGCCAGCATCACCACCGGGGAGGGTGAAAGTGCCCGCACGGTAAGCTTTACCCAGATTGCCTACAAGAGCCTGCTGAAGTTGACTCTGGACGAATCGGGGCAAGTGGTGGCGGTCAACATCCTGCAATAAGGAGACGGTTATGGATCACTTAATTGAGATGAAGAGCATCTGCAAGGATTACGAATTGGGAGGCCAGCAGCTTCAAGTGCTGAAAAGCATCGGCTTGCGGGTGGATCAGGGGGAGTTTGTGGCAGTGCTGGGCCCTTCCGGCTCGGGAAAGTCCACTCTGATGAACATCGTCGGCTGTATGGACCGCCCCTCCTCCGGGGAATACCATCTGGCCGGTCAGGCCATCCACAACATGAACGACGATCAGCTCACTCAGGTGCGCAACCGGCAGATCGGTTTTGTTTTTCAAAAGTACCACCTAATCCCCCAGTATAACGTTCTGCAAAACATCATCATGCCCTTGCTGATTCGGGGGATGAAGGGCGCGCAGGCCAAACAGCAGGCTCTTGGCACCATTCGGATGTTGGGTCTGGACGACCGGCTGCTTCATAAGCCCAGCGAACTTTCCGGCGGGCAGCAGCAGAGAGTAGCCATTGCCCGGGCGCTGGTGGGCAGCCCCTCTATCCTGCTGGCCGACGAGCCTACCGGAGCCTTGGATAGCAAAACCGGGCAGGAGGTTCTGGCTCTGTTTTCCAAGCTGCACCGGGAGGGGAACACCATTATCATGATCACCCACGACCTGAATGTGGCGGCCTGCGCCCAGCGGATTGTCCGCATTGTAGACGGGGAGCTGTTTGCACAGGCCGGGGAGCAGCCCATGGGAGCGTAAAGCTTTCCGGTGCAACGCTCAACGATGCTTTGTCACCAAAGGCAGAGAGACCAAAAAGGTATTGCCCTCCACCCCATGGGCTTCGATCCAGATTTTGCCTCCATGTCCGGCCACGATGCTCTGGGCAATGGAAAGCCCCAGGCCAAAGCTGTCCCCTCCGCTGCGCACCGGGTCCAAGCGGTAAAACCGGTCAAACACCGCCTCCTGCGCCTCTTTGGGGATGGGCTGCCCCTGACTGAACACCGAAAGCCGGGCGTTTTTACCTGCTTCCTCCAGTCCCACGCGGATCAGCTTCCCCTTGGGGCAGTACTTGATAGCGTTGTCCAACAGCGCATCGGCCACCTGCTGCAACCGATGGGAATCCCCCCGGACATACAGGCTCTGGGCAATATGGTATTCCAGCTGCAGCCCCTTGTCGTAGATGAGCGGTTCGTACAGCAGGATGCTGCCGGTGATTACATCCCCCAAATCCACCTGAGAAGTAACCGGGGCCGGTTCGGCGCTTTCCGCACCGGCCAACGTCAGCATGTCCTCCACCAACCGCTTCATGCGGCGGCCCTCTGCCTGAATATTCTCCACCCGGCAGGCCTCCTTCGGCTGGGCAAACTCATGGCCTTCCGCCAGCATATCGGCGTTGGAAAGAATCACCGTCAGGGGGGTTTTCAGCTCATGAGAGGCATCGGCTACAAATTGCCGCTGCCGGTCCCACGCCTGCTGAACCGGATGCACCGCCCAACGGGCCAAAAAAATGCTCAGCCCCAAAAAGAGCAGCAGCGCTCCGCCGCCGATCAGCATGGAATCCAAAATCAGCCTGCGGAGGATATTGGATTCCATGGAGGTGTCCACCAGTGCGATGTGCTTTTTTCCCTCGGGCAGGGCAGCCACCAGATAGCGCAGGTTATAGCTTTCCAATACCCCTGATGTTTCCGCTTGTTCCAGTACTTGACGTGCGATTTCCCCGGCATCCGACTCCGCTAAAAAGTGGATGCTGTTCTGCTCCATGGTCACAACGCCTTGCTCGTCTACCAGAAGCAGAGTGGTAGGAATGCGCATTTGAGGGCGGTCGGGGCCGTTTTCAGGCCTGCCGGGTCTTTTGGGGGCAGAACTTGGAACCGAATGCTCCACCCGCAGTGTCTGCCGCAGCGCCATGACGCTGTTTTGCTGCGGCGCAAGTTTGTTTTGACGATAAGCAGG
>CALCSA010000340.1 GCA_937894185.1 uncultured Clostridia bacterium
GCCGCAAAAACCGGGGACCCAGATAGGTCAGGTTGGAGGGGTCCAAGCGGACAGCATCCCAGCTTTCGTCGGGGGAGACTACCCGCTCCAGCACCTCGGACAAAGAGCAGGAGTAAAGCTCCACCGGGATGCCGTAGCGCTGGGTAAAGCGGGGAAGCAGATACTCCAGCGCCGTGATGGAAGGGGTGGTGTGGGCCAGCACCCGCAGGGGCTTTGCCCGCAGGGGGGCAGGGGCGGAAAAGGGGGTGGTGCAGCCGGAAATGGCAAGAACCCGGGAGGATGCCGGCAGATCCTTTTCCACCTGATCCACCATGGCGCCGGCGGCCTCGTGACCCAACCGGCGATAGTTTAGGGTGATGTTATGGTATCTTGGATTTTGAGAGGTGCGCAAAGCCGCCAGCGTAACGATCCGGGGAACCGAAAGCCCGCTTTCGATATACACCCGGTCCACCTTGTCAGCCAAGAGTTCATCGGCGCAGATGACACAGTCCAGACTGCGGCGGCGCAGGACAGCGTGAACCGCCGGAGACTGCTCCTCCCTTGCGTTTTGAAACACATCCTCCTCCGTCAAAGGCAGATGTTGGCTCAGCTCTTGGTAAAAGGCAGCCTGATCCCCAAACTCCAGCACGCCGGAAAGCAGGCAGGCCTCCTCCCCCTTGCCAAGGCAGGAAACCGCCCGGCGGGCAGCCTGCTTCAAATCAAAGGTGTAGGAGGCAAACTCGCCGGCAGACGATGGCCGCTCCAAAAACAAAAGGGGAATCTTCCGGGCCAGAATCGACTGGTATTCCTTTTTGTGGTTTTTCAGACAGGACACGGTAAACATCCCGCATACCTTTAAAGCCAAAGCATCGGAAATGGCTCTGCGTTCCAGATAGGGCAAATCGTCGGTCAAGAACAGGCGCACCGAATAAGCGGCTCCCTCCGCCCGGCGCAGAATACCCGTAAAAAGATCTGCGTGGCCTCGTCTGGAAAGAGACGGCAAAATCAAAGCCAGAGTTTTGGTGGTGCCCCGCCGCAACAGGCTCGCTTTTTCGTCGATGGAATAGCCCATTGCCTTGGCAGTCTGCTCTACCAGGCGGATTTTTTCGTAGCTTACCCCTCCCCGCTTGTTGAGCACGTTGGATACGGTTCCGTGTGAAACTCCTGCGGCTTTCGCAATGTCCTTGATGGTGGCCATAACCTAACCTCTTTATCACCCGGGTCCTTGCGACTGAACCGCCGACAACCCGTATTTTATATAACTTTTCACAGTTGGGTGGAAAAACCGCCTTACATTCCGCCCGCCCGGCTTTAAAAGACGCTATCATTGATTGCAAAATTATGGTATTTGCGCTTTGTCCACAGGCTATAATAGCTATAAACAAAATACTACATTTTGGGCAGCAATGCAAGATAGGAAGGCCTTACACAAGCTTTGCAAGGTAGGAAAAAATAATGACAGGTTTATGACACGTTCCAAAAAAGTATTGACACGTTCCGAAATTATAGATATTATGGAAGTGTTAATTGTGATCATACAGCTTTAAGGAGTGCCATAGATGAAAATTCGTGCAATACTGCTGGATTTTGACGGGACGGCCTTACAACAGGACCAGACCTACATATCCTACCGCAACAAACAGGCCCTGATGGCGGCAATGGAAAAGGGAATTCAGATCATCCCTTCTACCGGACGGGTAGAGGACATGTTCCCTCCCCAGATCGAAGCCGACAAGCGCATCCGCTATTGGGTGACCGCCAACGGTGCCCGGGTGGTGGACCGCCAAACCGGCGAGATCATCTACCAGTCCCTGTTTACACCAGAAGAGTCGGCCCAGCTTTGCCGCCTGTACGAAGGCCAGAAGATTTACTCGGAAATCTCGGCAAACGGCCTGATCTATATGGAAAAAGAAGTCTGCCAGAATCTTGGCGCTTATCCTGTTCCCCCTCACCACGTCTGGTTTTTGGAAGAGGGCAGACAAGTCGAATTGGAAAAGCCCTCCGAGTTCTTCTTGGAGGAACAAATCGGCATTGAAAAAATTAACATCTACGGCGTGCCCGAGGAAAAACAAAAGCCTATGATGGATGCTCTGGATGCCACCGGCATTGTAGAAATTACACCGGGAGCCGGTAAGGACATTCAGTTCTTCCCCAAGCATTTGGACCGGACCAAGGCTCTGGACGCTCTCTTCCAGCGTCTGGGCATCGGCTACGAAAACGTCATGGCGTTGGGAGACAGCGTTCTGGACGCCCCCGCCATTCAGCGTGCCGCCCTTGGAGTAGCCATGGGCAACGCTCCCGGCAGTGTCAAGAAGGTTGCAGACTTTGTCACCGCCCCCTTTGATCAAGACGGTGTAGCGGTGGCTATCGAAAAATATCTTTTGTGAGGTTTTCATGAAAAAGAATCTGTTTCCCGACTATCAACCCAAGCATGACCGGCTTATTTGCGTGGATTCCGACGGCTGTGTCTTTGACACCATGGAGCTCAAACATAAGGAGTGCTTCTGCCCCGCCGCCATTCACGCCTGGGGACTTCAGCCCATTTCTAAGTATGTCAGAGACGCATGGGAGTATTCCAACCTCTATTCCAAGGATCGGGGGCGTTCCCGCTTCCACGAGATTTTGCTGGTGTTCGACCTGTTGGCCCGCCGGGAAGAACTGAAAGAGTACGACTTTCAGCTCCCCGACATCGCCCCCCTGCGCAAGTGGGTGGAAACCGCTCCCCTGCTCAACAACGAGGAGCTGGCCAAGCAGAAAGGCCCTGTGATGGAGCAGGCCCTGCGCTGGTCTTTGGAGATGAACAGCCGGGCTGCCGATATGGTGGAGGGAGTTCCTCCCTTCCCCGGTGTCAGAAAAAGTTTTGAGCGGCTTTCCAAGCAGGCGGATATTGTCATTGTTTCCGCCACTCCTCGGGAAGCTCTGGAGCGGGAATGGAACGAGCACGGCCTGATGGAGTACATCACCCTGCTCTGCGCTCAGGAAGACGGCTCCAAAAAGGAATGTATTGCCTCTATCAAGACACACTATGACCAAGGCAACATTCTGATGATGGGGGACGCTCCCGGAGATCAGGAAGCCGCTAAGGCCAACGGGGTTCTGTTCTTCCCCATTCTGCCGGGACAGGAGATCAAGTCCTGGAAGGAGTTTTGTGAAGTGGGCGCCGATTGCTTCCTGGAAAACCGCTTTGCCGGTGAATACCAACAGGAACTGATCCGCCGCTTTGACAAGAGCCTGCCCAACACCCCTCCCTGGGAATCCAACTAGGTTTTTACACGGCTTGCCGTGTGAGACAAATAACGCTACACAATTAAGTAACGACTATCTAGGAGGAAAATTATGAAAAAGCTCTTAAGCATTTTGCTGACAGCCGTTTTGGTACTGGGTCTTACAGCCTGCGGCGGCGGTCAATCTTCCCAAAGCGCTGCTCCTTCCCAGTCTGCCGCGCCTGCATCTTCCGAGGCGGCTCCCGCCGAATCTGAAAGTGCCGAACCTGCCGAAGAACCCACCAACTCGTTGGTACTGTACACATCTGCCAGCGCCGGCGAGTATGAGCTGATTGTCAACCTGTTCACCGAGAAGTACCCCGAGATCAACGTTGAAGTGGTCAGCGCCGGCACCGGCGAGCTGGCCAGCCGTATTAACGCCGAGAAGACCTCTCCCTACGGCGACGTGCTGATGGGCGGCGGCGCCACCACTTATGTGGGCATCGCCGATCTGCTGGAGACTTATGTCACCCCCAACACCCCTGACCTGTTCGAGGACTTTGTCTCCTCCTATGGCCTGTTCACCCCCTGCTATATCAACGTCAACTCCATCATCGTCAACAAAAAGCTGATTGATGAGCTGGGCGTGACCGTGGATGGCTGGGAATCCCTCGCCGATGAAAGGCTCAAAGGCAACATTTCCTTTGCCAGCCCTGCAGACTCCTCTTCCGCTCTGGAAGTGCTGATCAACATGATTGCCGCTATGCCTGACTCCAATGACGGGTGGGAGTATGCTAAAAAATTCCTGGCTAACCTGGACGGCAAGCTGGCCTCCGGTTCTTCTGCCGCTTATAAAAACGTGGTGGAAGGCGAGTACGAAGTGGGACTTTGCAACGAGGACAAGACCATCTCCTACATGAAGGCCGGCGCAGATGTTTACGCTGTCTACGCCAAAGAAGGCATCACCCTGCGTACCTCCAATATTGGTATTATCAAGGGTAGTAACAACCTGTACAACGCCAAGCTCTTTGTGGACTTTGTCACCTCTCCGGAGTGCCAGACCGCCATGGAAGCCGAGCTGAACGTTCGTCCTGCCCGCAAAGATGTGCCCATGACCACCGAGGGCCGGGTTGCCACCACCGATCTGGTGTCCATTCCTTATCCCGAGGATGTTTCCGCTTCCGAGGTCAAGACCCAGTTCCAGGATGTTTGGACTGCCCTTTCCTAATTTAAGCATGCACCAAACAAGGCAATCAGTTTCAGGCGCCCGCCGCCGTCAAAAGCTGCGGGCGCTACCATTATATTCCACACTTGCGCCCACCCTTGGGCAGTTATGTCATTACGGAGGAATGGAGCAATACTTTATGGCAGTATCAATTTATATTAAAAACGTAATGAAGCAATACGAAGATAACGTGGTCATCCGCGATCTTTCGGCAGACATCGTCCACGGGGAGCTGTTTACCCTGCTGGGGCCTTCCGGCTGCGGCAAAACCACTCTTCTGCGGATGATCGCCGGCTTCAACTCAGTGGAAAAAGGCACCATCGCCTTTGACGACAAGGTGATTAACAACATCCCGGTGCATAAGCGGAACTTCGGCATGGTGTTCCAGAACTATGCCATCTTTCCCAATATGACAGTTTACCGCAACATTGAGTACGGACTAAAAAATAAAAAGCTCCCCCCCGATGAGATTAAAAAGCGTATGGCGGATATTATGGACGTGGTGCAGATCACCCCCTTTAAGGACCGCTATCCCGACAAGCTTTCCGGCGGCCAACAGCAGCGTGTGGCTCTGGCCCGCGCCATTGTGGTGCAGCCTCAGGTTTTGCTGATGGATGAACCCCTTTCCAATCTGGACGCCAAACTGCGGCTGGAAATGCGGGAAGCCATCCGGGAGATTCAAAAGCGCATCGGTATCACCACGGTGTATGTCACCCACGATCAGGAGGAGGCCCTTGCCATCTCCGACCGCATCGCTGTCATGAGCAAGGGGGATATTCAGCAGATCGACACCCCCGAGCACATTTATTCCCGCCCTTACAACACCTTTGTGGCGGATTTCATCGGTCATTCCTGCCACTTCCGGGGCACGGTTCTCTCGCAGGAGGGTGGCAAAACCACCATTCGCATGGAAAGCGGTCTGGTGATCGAGGTGGATCATCTGATTCCCTTGAAAAAAGATCAGGAGATTTTGGTCTATGTCCGCCCCGAGGAGTTTAACTTTACCAAACAGGATCAGGGCATGAAGGGCGTTGTCACCATCAAGCGCTTTTTGGGCAAGTATATCAACTACCACATTGATTTTGGAACCCAAGAACCGGTAGAAGTCACTGCCGATACCAGCAGTGCCGAGCGGATTTATGAGCCCGGTGAGACCGTTTATATGAATGTAAACACCCGCCGGATTAACTTCTTTGACAAAGACACGCAGACGACCTTGGTTGCGGGGGTGGAGAGCAATGTTTAAGAAAGGCGTCCGGTT
>CALCSA010000341.1 GCA_937894185.1 uncultured Clostridia bacterium
GGAACCATTCACCTGCTCAGCATCTCAGGGCTGCACCTTTCCATTCTGGTGGGCTGCGTCACCTCAGTTTTGGCGGCGCTGAGGATCGGCCCCCGCCTCACCGCTTTGGCAGGCATGGCGGCCAGCCTTGTCTTTGCGGTGCTGGCGGGCTTTTCCCCTGCCATCACCCGGGCGCTGGTGATGGTGCTGCTGATGTTAAGCGCAAAGCTGATTTCCCGGCGCAGCGATTCCCTCAACTCCATGGGGATGGCCCTGCTCCTCGCAACTCTTTTTGCCCCCTACTGGACTCTGGGGAAGGGGCTTTGGCTTTCCTGCTCTTCCACTGCAGGCATCATCATCCTTTGCAAGCCTTTGCAGCGGCGTCTGGAAGCCTTCTGGCTCACCCGGTTTTCCACCGTCCCCAAGGCGGCAAAGTTTTTTTTGGAGGCAGCGGCTCTGGCGGTCAGCGCCTACGCCTTCTCCTTCCCCGTGCTGCTGGCCACCACCGGATGGATTTCCCTGCTGACCCCTGTGGTCAATGTACTGGTGGCCCCTCTGGCGACTCCCGCCCTGCTTTGCGGCATCCTCTGCGCCCTTTTGGTCCCCTTTCCCCTCGCCGCTATGGTCACCAACTTTTGCATCGAGATGATTGTATCCCTCTCCCGGCTGTTTGCCTCCATCCCCCTGCTCACCTTTTCACTGGGTGAGTTCTGGAAGCTTTTATGGCTGCTTTTAGGGGTGGCGGTGGCGGCGCTGCTGGTCCGCTGGCGGGGAGGCAAAGCCCTGCGGCGGTACGCTGCCGCTTTGATGGTGCTGGCCTTTGCGGCAGGCAGCCTGACGCTTTCTCTGGCGCAGGGAAGCCAGTTGGAGGTGGTGGCGTTGGAAGGCTGCGCCCCCCTGATTCTGATCCGCAAGGACAGCGCCGTAGTGGTGGGCACCCCCTCCCCTTACGAAATCCGCACCCTGAGCCGCTATCTGGAGTTTCGGGGCATCGGGCATCTGGATGCGGTCATCGTCGGAGACTGCGGGGATCAGGTCGATTCGGGTCTGCTCACTCTGGCGGGGGATTTTTCTCCCGGGCTGATCGCGGGCCCCGACGACGATTACATACTGGGGATGCTGGAGCGTGCTCTGCCCGGCCGAAGGGTGCTCTCTCTGGGTTACGCCCGCATTCAGGTGCTGGGGGATGTTTTTGTCACCCAAAACCCCGTCACCGGGGAGGTTCTCATGGAGGCGGGCCGATATTTCATCGTCAAATCCGGGGAAAAATATGCTATAATAACACAGGGGTCACCTCGGGGCCAAACAGGCTCCAAAGAGTCCCCCGCCAACGGGACAAGCCCGGCTCTTCTACGAGTGCGGCAGCAGGGAGTTCCCCCGGGAGCCAAGCAAATCCCCTTTGCCTTTGAGCCGGTGGGTAGCTTTTTGTTTGGCGAGCGGCGGATGATCCTCAAGTTGTAGACAGGGAGCAATTAATTGTTATGAAATATACGGAAAAAACTTTGACCAAGGCCTGCCGGGCCGGCCAGCGGCACACCGTCTGGCTGCTTTACGGTTCCGAGACCTATCTGGTGGAGCGCTGGGCCAAAATCCTGATGGGGGAGGAGTCCGGCGCCGACCCCTTTAACGCCCAGCGGCTGGACGGTAAATTCCCCGATCTGGAAGCGCTGTGGGATGCCGTTCAGGCCATGCCCTTTTTCGCGGAGGAAAAGCGGGTGCTGCTGGATGGGCTGGAGGCTTCCTCCCTGAGCGGCGAGGACCTCAAGTCCTTCGAGGCTCTGCTGGAGGAACTGCCCGACACCACCACCCTGATCATCACCGCCAAAGACTCGGGATTCGGCACCTCGGCGGGGGGAAAGAAAATTGTCAAGCTGGTGGAAAAACTGGGGGGCGCCGCGGAACTGGGAGCCCGCTCCGCCGGGGACTTGGAGCAGTTTTTGCAGCAGGCCGCCCGGGAGCAGGGCTGCACCCTGGACAGCGCCGCTGCCCGGTACCTCTTGCAAATTTGCCCCAGCGAGATGCAGATCTTGCAAAACGAGCTGGAAAAAATCTGCTCCTATGCGGGGAGCGGCGCCATCACCCGCAAGCATATCGACGCCGTAGCCATCCCCAAGATTGAAGCCCGAACCTTTGATTTGCAGAAGTTCATTCTGGCGGGGGACGCAGGGGGAGCCCTTAGGCTCCTGTCCGATCTCTTTCATCTGCGGGAGGACCCGGTGGCCATTCTGGCGGCTCTTTCCATGAGCTTTTGCGATCTCTACCGGGCTAAATGCGTCCGCATTGCCGGGGGCAGCCGGGAAAATCTCATGGCCGACTTTGGCTACCGCAGCGAGTTTCGGGCCCGGAAAGCCTTTGAGGAAAGCAACCGCCACAGCATCTCCCGGCTGCGCCGGATTGTCCTGATGCTCTGCGATTGCGACCGCCTGCTCAAGTCCACCGCCGTGGACACCAAACTGCGGCTGGAACAGCTCACCGTGGAGCTGGCGATGCTCTGCCGGGAGGGACGTTCATGAGCCGCCCCCGGATTTCCCAAACCATCATCGTCGAGGGCAAGTACGATAAAATTAAGCTGGAATCCATTGTGGACGCCCTGATTCTGCCCACCGACGGCTTTCGGATTTTTAAGGACAAGGGGATGCGGGCCCTGATCAAAAAGCTGGCGGGAGAAACCGGCCTTGTCATCCTCACCGATTCCGACGGGGCGGGCTTTGTCATCCGCCACCATCTCATGGGCCTTGTGCCCACCCATCAAATCACCAACGTCTACATCCCCGACTGCATGGGTAAGGAAAGCCGCAAGTCCAAGCCCTCCAAGGAGGGCAAGCTGGGGGTGGAGGGGATGGAGCCTCAGATTCTGCTGGATGCTCTGAGCCGTGCCGGACTGCTGGAGCACGCTCCGGCTCCCCGTCAGGCCATCACCAAGATGGATTTGTATGAAGCCGGGCTTTCCGGCCGGGATCAGAGCAGGGCCTTGCGGCAAAAGCTGTTGGAGCATCTGGGGCTTCCGGCCAGACTTTCTGCCGGTGCTCTTCCCGCCGTTCTTTCCCATCTGATGGACCGGGAGGATTTTTTTACCCTCTGTCAGCGCCTGCAAGACGATTGCATTCTAACAAAAAAACCACTATAATCTAGAGGGTGTCTCCAAACCTGCTTTGGAACATCCAATTTACGCCGTTTTGAATTTAAATAGGGAAAGATACCCTAATACGACGTGAGCCTGTTCCCCCAAGCAAGCAGTGGGGAAGGGCGGCGCTCGACCTGTTCTTATCAACATCGCTTATTCTGATTAACTGATAAAGGAGGGATGGAGTCATGGCGTCTTTGGATATTGGCATTGATCTTGGAACCTGTACCGCTATCGCCACCGATTCCACCCGCAGTGTGGTGGTGCGGGAACCCTCGGTGGTGGCGGTAGACAACCGCACCGGCAAGGTGACGGAAATCGGCAGCCGGGTGTATGAAATGATCGGCCGTACTCCCAGCTATATGCAGGTGATACGCCCTTTGAGCGAAGGCGTCATCAGCAACTTTAACATGACGGAAGTGCTGATTCGCCACCTGCTGCGGCAAATTACCGGGCCTCAGCTTCTCAAGCCCCGGGTCACTCTTTGTGTCCCGTCGGAAACCACCAACGTGGAAAGTCAGGCGGTCATCGACGCCACCGTCTCTGCCGGTGCCCGCAAGGTCTACCTCATCGAGGAGCCGGTGGCGGCAGCCATTGGCGCGGGGCTGGACCTTTCCAAGCCGGAAGGCAACCTCATTGTGGATATTGGCGGCGGAACCTGCGACATCGCCGTCCTCTCTCTCAACGGCATTGTGACCAAAACCTCCATCAAAACGGCGGGCCGCCTCTTTGACGAGGCCATTATCCGTTTTGTGAGCAGCAAATACAATCTCCTGATCGGCGAGCGAACAGCCGAGCGGATCAAGATAGAGGTGGGATCGGTTTACGAAGGCAGCAGCGAAGCCATTACCGACGTCAAGGGCCGGGATTTGATGACCGGACTGCCTAAAAAAATTTCCCTGCGCCGCAGCGAAACCCTGTGGGTGCTCCGGGAGCCTATGGATTTGATTCTGCGGGCGGTGGCGGGTGTGCTGGAACGCACCCCTCCCGAGCTTTCCGCCGACATCCGCACCAACGGGCTGGTGCTCACCGGCGGCGGAGCGCGCCTGACCGGGCTTGCTCAGGTGCTGGAACGGGGCACCAAGGTTCCCACCCGCATTGCCGAGCATCCCGAGGAGTGCGTCGCCATCGGCACCGCCAGAAGCTTTGATTATCTGGACAAGCTGTACGACGGCTTTGTCCACACCTCTACCCACACTCACTAAATCCAAAACCCGCTCACGCTGGAACTACAACCGCTTTACTTTCCCGTATGAGGATCGAACAGAGACTTTTATTGCGAAAGGATAGGTGAGTTTTATGTCGGGCTTTCAAGTGAGCATGGATCGCAATCAGGTGGAAGTGAGCTTTTTGAGGGACACCGCTCCCCTGCCCCAGATTTTGCGCAACCTTGCCGTCAGCACACCTTTTGTCTGCACCCGGGACGGAGCTCTGGTGGCCGAAAGCCTGTTGCGCGTGAAGCAGGCCACCGGCGAGGTGGTCAACTATGCCTATATTCAGGAAGACGACTGCCGGGAAATGCTGCTATATATCATGGATTTTTGCCGTGCAGCGGGCATGAAGTTTCTGGAGATTGGCTGCGGCAACGCAGACCTTGCGCTGTTTGCCCTGTTGCAGCGGATGGGCTTTCGGTTGGTGGAGGTATGGCCCGACCATCTGCTGTCCGAAAGTAAAGTGGCCCATGTCAAAAACTCCATCATCAACCGGGATACGATTCGCTTTCGGGCCGATCTTGACGACACAGTACTGTCCACGGCCACATAACGCAGTTGGCCGGACATGGAAAGGGAGAGTTCTTATATGAAAACCATTAGCGCTCAAGCCATCACCAGTGCCCTGCGGGACATGTGCATTCAGGCCAACTGCATATTGCCTCAGGATGTCCGCCGCCGGATGGAAAGCTGCCGTGCCTGCGAAGAATGGCCCATTGCTCAGGAGATTCTGGATTTAATAGCCGAAAACTACGGTATTGCCGAGCAGGAAAACGTCCCCATCTGTCAGGATACCGGAGTTGCCTGTGTCTTTCTGGAAATCGGGCAGGAGGTTCACATCCAAGGAGATCTGACCGAGGCTGTCAACGAAGGAGTCCGGCAGGGCTACCGGGACGGCTACCTGCGCAAGTCCCTTGTGGGGGACCCTATCCGCCGGGTCAACACTGGGGCCAATACTCCCGCCATGCTCTACTGCGACATCGTCCCCGGCGACAAGCTTAAGATCACCGTGGCCCCCAAGGGCTTTGGCAGCGAAAATATGAGCAAAATCAAGATGCTCCGCCCCTCCGACGGACTGGAGGGCGTCAAGGAGTTCATCCTGTCGGCGGTGGAGGAAGCCGGCCCCAACCCCTGTCCCCCCATTGTGGTGGGAGTGGGAATCGGCGGCACCTTTGACAAAGCGGCCCTGCTGGCCAAAAAGGCCCTGCTGCGGGCAACCGACGACACCCATCCCGACCCCTACTACGCCCAATTGGAAGCCGAGCTTTTGGAGCAGGTCAACGCTTTGGGAATCGGTCCTCAGGGCTTTGGGGGAAGGACCACCGCTCTGGCGGTTAAAATTCTCACCATGGGCACCCACATTGCAGGGCTTCCGGTGGCGGTCAACATCAACTGCCACGTGGCCCGCCACGTCAGCCGG
>CALCSA010000342.1 GCA_937894185.1 uncultured Clostridia bacterium
TCGTCAAAAATCAGCAGACTGCCGTGGGCATCGCCCAAGGCCCGCAGCCCGTGGAGGAATCCCGGCCGGGGGGGAACCACTCCCATATTGGCCGCCACCGGCTCTACAATCACGGCGGCCACCTCCCCTTTGTTCCCGGCAAAGAGGGCCTCTACGCTTTCCAGATCGTTGTACACCGCCAGCAGGGTGTCCTGCGTCACTGCGGGGGAAACCCCGGAGGAGCTGGGAATCCCCGCCGTCATCACCCCGGACCCCGCCTTGACCAGCATGCTGTCCACGTGGCCGTGGTAGCAGCCCTCAAACTTGATGATCTTCTGCCGCCCGGTGGCTGCCCGGGCCAAACGCAGGGCGCTCATCACCGCCTCGGTTCCGCTGTTGACCATCCGCACCATCTCAAGTCCGGGAACCATTTGGCACATGAGCTTTGCCACATCCACCTCCGCCGGGCAGGGGGCCCCAAAGCTAAGGCCCCCCGACACAGCCTCCAGAACAGCTTCCCGGACTGCGGGGTGGTTGTGCCCCAAAATCATCGGCCCCCAGGAACCCACGTAATCCACATAGGTGTTGCCGTCTACATCGGTAAGGCGGCAGCCGTCCGCTTTTTGAATAAACCTTGGCTCCATCCCCACCGACCCAAAAGCCCGCACCGGGCTGTTTACCCCGCCGGGCAGATACTGCTTTGCCTCCTGAAACAGCGCTTGGGAGTGTTCCATCATCCCATATCTCCTTTAACAATCGCTTTTGCAAGTTCCCGGGCGTAATAGGTGATGAGAATATCCGCCCCCGCCCGAAAAATGCTGACGGCAGCTTCGCACATGGCCGGGTATTCCTCAATCAGCCCTGCCCGGGCCGCTGCCTTTATCATAGCATATTCTCCGCTGACCGAATAGGCCGCCAAGGGGAGATAGGTGGACTGCCGCACCTTTGCAATCACATCCAGATAGCTCAGGGCAGGCTTGACCATGAGGCAGTCGGCTCCTTCCGCCTCATCCAGAGCGCATTCCCGCAGGGCTTCCCGCAGGTTGTGGGGGTCCATCTGATAGCTTTTCCGGTCCCCAAAAGAAGGGGCCGAGCCCACCGCATCCCGGAAGGGCCCGTAAAAAGCCGAGGCATACTTGGCGCTGTAGCTTAAAATTCCCGTTTGGGCAAAGCCCTCCCGGTCCAGAGCAGAGCGGATAGCCCTTACCTGACCGTCGGCCATGGCGGAGGGAGCCACCAAATCCGCCCCCGCCTGCGCGTGGGAAAGGGCTGTCTTGGCCAGCAGGGGAAGGGTCTTGTCGTTGTTCAGAACCTCCCCTTCCAGCATACCGCAGTGTCCGTGGCTGGTGTACTCGCATAGGCAAATATCCCCTATGAGCACCACCTTGGGATACCGCTGACGGATGGCCCGCAGCCCCTGCTGCACCACTCCCTGAGGATCCCATGCGCCGCTTCCGGTTTCGTCCTTGTGGGCGGGCAGGCCAAAGAGGAGGAATTTGTCCACGCCATGGGCAAGGCTTTCCTCCACCGCCTCACACACCCGGTCGGGGGAATAGTGGTACTGCCCCGGCAGAGAGGGAATCTCCCGCCTTATGTTTTGTTCCTCCACCACAAACAGGGGATACACAAGGCTTTGAGGACTGGCTTTGGTTTCCCGCACAAGGCCTCGCAGGGCAGGAAAACTGCGCAGGCGGCGGGGACGAATGGATTCATTCATGGCTATTCTCCTCCAATATGACGCTTAACAAACAGTCGATGGTGGCGTTTTGGGCTTGAAGGGCGGCATACCCCTTTTCCCCGGCGGCCTTTTGGGAGGATGCGCCGATACAGGCGGCAGGGGCCAACGGATTCACGGATTCATTCATGATTTTCTGCCTCCAATATGGCGCTTAACAAACAGCCGATGGTAGCGTTTTTGGCTTGAAGGGCGGCATACCCCTTTTCCCCGGCGGCTTTTTGGGAGGATGCCCCAATGCAGGCGGCGGTAAAGGAATAGCGGCCGGCCTGTGGGATGCAGGCGGCAAAGCCCTCTACCGTGGAGGCGCTGGTAAAGGTGACCCAGTCCACCTTGCCCTCCCGCAGCAGGGCCTCGGTTTCCTCCCGGTTTTCGGGGCATAGGGTTTGGGTGGTGTAGCAGGGGATGTCGTCAAAATTGACGCCGGACTGCTTTAGAATTTCGGCGACCTCCGGCGTACCAGCCTGAGCCCGCAGCAGCAAAAGCCTTTCCCTCGGCTGGATGAAAGGAACCAGCCCTCGGGCCAGATGAACACCGTCGTACTGCTCCGGCATGTAGTCTGCCCGCAGCCCCCGGCTTGCCAACGCCTTGGCGGTTCCGGTGCCGATGACGGCAATCTTCACCGGAGCCAGCAGACGCACGTCCTTCCCCAGTTGATCCAGCGCCAGAAAGAGGCTTTCCACCCCCTGCGGGCTGGTCAGTACCAGCCAGCCATAGGATGCCAGCCGCTCCAGCGCATCACATACTTGTGGGAGGTTGGCGGGGGTAGTCTCGATACAGGGGAAAGGGATGACCTGAGCTCCCAATTCCCGCAGCCGGTCCCCAAGGGTTCCGCCCCGCCGGGCAGGCCGGGTTACCACCACGGTTCTGCCAAACAAGGGCAGGCGGGAAAACCAGTCCAGCTCCTGTTCCAAGGCGCAGACCCCGCCCACCGCCAGAATGGCGGGGCTTTGGATGTCTGCCTGCCGGGCTGCTTCCACCATGCGGCCTAAGGGAGCCGTCACCTTGCGCTGGGTGGGCAGTGTTCCACCTTCCACCACGGCGGCGGGGGTATCGGCCGGCATCCCCGCATCCAGCAGCCCGGTGGTGATAAACTCCATGGTGGACACCGCCATGAGGAATACCAGAGTGCCTTTGGTACGGTACAGGGCGGCAAAGTCAATCTCCGGCAGCTCTCCCGCTTTGGCGTGTCCCGTGATGATGTGCACCGAGGATGCCGCCTCCCGGTGGGTGACGGGGATGCCCGCATAGGCCAGAGCCGCCAAAGCGCTAGTGATGCCGGGAACCACCTCAAAGGGGATACCGTTTTGCCGGAGCACCTGAGCTTCCTCTCCCCCCCGGCCAAAGAGGTAGGGGTCCCCTCCCTTGAGCCGCACCACCAAAGAATGCTCCCCAGCCTCCCGCACCAGAATTTTGTTGATTTCCCCTTGGGGAACGCTGTGGTTGCCCCGCTCTTTCCCCACATAGATTTTCTTGGCGTCAGGGGCGTGGCGGAGCACATCGTCACAGACCAGACGGTCATACACCACCACATCGGCCTGTTCCAGAAGCTGCCGACCCCGAACTGTCAGCAGTTCCGGATTACCGGGCCCTGCCCCCACCAGAGCCACCTTGCCTTTACCCACGATGCTTCATCCTTTCTGCCAGCGCGGCCCCCTGCGCCTCCCCCTGCTGGGGAAGACAGGTCACACGGCCATGCACCACGGTGCTCTCGTCCTCGCTGACATACATCCCCCGGAGCAGAATCTGGCCCTGTTCCACCACGGCATAGGCGGCGCAGGGCTTGGAGCAGCCTCCGTCCAGCCTGCGGACAAACGCCCGTTCCGCCAGCATACACCACAAGCTTTCGGGGCTGTGGAATCTTTTTACGTAGCTGGTGTCCTCCCCTTGGCGGGCCTGCACCGCCAGAATACCCTGACCAGCCGCCGGGAGCATCTCACCGGGGGAGAAGAGATGGCTGATCCGTCCCTCCAGCCCCAAGCGCCGCAGTCCCGCCGCCGCCAGCACCAGAGCGCCGTATTCCCCCCGGTCCAGCTTCTCCAGCCGGGTGAGGACATTGCCCCGCACCGGCTCCACCTGAATGCCGGGATGCAGACGGGTAAGCTGAATCCTTCTCCGGGCGGAGGAGCATCCCACCGATTTGGAGGGGTCCCATTCCCCGGCTCCCATGGGCAGCACCAGTACATCCCGGGGGTCC
Source organism: uncultured Clostridia bacterium (assembly GCA_937894185.1). Classification (GTDB taxonomy): domain Bacteria; phylum Bacillota; class Clostridia; order Oscillospirales; family Ruminococcaceae; genus WRAV01. The sequence goes on from CALCSA010000342.1 coordinate 3,912, forward strand.
TCCCGCCGGGAAACCGCCACCACCGGAAGTCTCTCGTCCAGCTCCATGGGCAAATCCTTGCAGCTGTGGACGGTGATGTCCACCCGCCCTTCCAGCAGGGCGGCGTCCAATTCCTTGACAAACAGGCCCTTGCCCCCGATTTGATCCAGCGTCCGGTCTAAAATCCGGTCCCCCGTTGTGATCATGGGAATGAGCCGGGTTTTAATCTGGGGGAAAGTGCCTTCTATGGCTTTGGCCACCAGTTCCGCCTGAATCATGGCCAGCTTGGAGGCCCGGGTCCCGATGCGTATCACCTTCATAAATCCCACTCCTTCATCCATTGGCGCAGGGCCGCGGCACTTTGAGCCACCAGACCGTGATTGGAATGGTTAGAGACCAGCCCCGCCACCAGATGTTGGCTTTGGCAGATGGCGGGAAAATAAAAGCTGGATTCCCCGGGGCAGTCTGCCACACTGACCGGGATGTTGTTTTGCCCGCATTCCAGCGCGATTTGGCGGTTAATCTCCCGGTTGCCGGTGGCGGCCACCACCAGCGTCATCCCTTTGGTATCCCCCGGCTCAAAACAGCGGTGGAGCAGCCGGACTCCTTCGGGAATTTGGCGGCAGTGAGGGGAAATTACCGTCACCTTTGCGCCAAACTCCCGAAGCACCCCCACACGCCGCAGCCCAACCGGCCCGCAGCCCACCACAAGACAGGGCTTCCCGGCCAGACTGACAAAAAGGGGAAACCGGGGCGGCGGCTCCTGAGCGGCCCGCCTTTCCCGATAGCTGCTCCACTGTTTAAAATCCGCCAGATACTTCTCAATGATCTGTCGGATTTGATGGAGCTGGGGGCTATCCTCCAGCTCCTGCCCCGCCTGCAGGTCGTCCAGATCCAAGAAGGCAAGGCCCGGTTTGCAGCGGCACTCCGGCTCCAGATCCCGGGGCAGAGCCATATCCACCGCCAAGGCAGGGGGCGTGGACAGCCCGTCCAGCATGGAGCGGGTGACGGTGTAGTGGGGGCTGCGGGTGGCACTGACCAAAATATCGCAGCCCTCCATGGCGGACAGACGCTGCTCGTAGGCCACAGTGTTGCAGCCCCGGGGGACAATGGTCTGGCCGTGGCGGTAGCTGCGCAGGGTGACGGTGACGGAGCACCCGGCTTCTACCAGAAGCCGGGCGGCAAGGCGCCCCATCTCCCCGTTGCCGATAACCAGCGCCCGTTTGCCGGAAAGGTCCCCCAAGATTTGGGCCGCCAGCTCCAACGCCCGCTGGGCCGAAGAAAGAGGCACTGTCTGCAGCTTTACCTTGGTCCGGCTCTCCTTTCCGGCGGTGACTGCCAGCCGGAACAGAGTCTCCAAAGGGGGGGACATGGCTTTTTCCTCCCGGGCAGTCTCGGCGGCGGCCCGCACCTGAGTGAGAACCTGCTCCTCCCCCAAAATCTGGGAGTGGAGGCCGCAGGCAACCTCCAGCAGGTGGCGGTGAGCCTCTTCCCCCGCCAAACAGTCCAAGGGGCAGGGTTTCCCAGAGCCTGCCAGACGCTTTTCCAGCGTCGCCCGCAACCCGGCGGAATCGGCAGACTTTGCGGCGTCCCAGTACAGTTCAAAGCGGTTGCAGGTTTGCAGCAGCACACAGCCGGACACTCCGGGCAAGCGCCTTATGTCGCGCAACAAGGCAGGAACCGCCTGCTCCTCCACGGCAAGCTGTTCCCGCAGCTTTAGTGGCGCGCTTTTCCAGTCAAGTCCAAGGGTGAAGATCACAGAACCGGCTCCTTTCCCACGTCCATTACGGTTTGACCACTAAGGTGGTGAAGTATCCGCCGTTTTCTTCCGCTTCGCCCAGG
>CALCSA010000343.1 GCA_937894185.1 uncultured Clostridia bacterium
AGCTTCGGTATGAGTGAACAGCAGCGCAAGCGAAGGACCGCCGCCATGGCCTCGGAGGAGGATACCGCCGAGGACGAGGAGGAACTGGTCCACACCCAGCAGGAACAGACCCAGCAAATAATCCAAACCGGTGGAATCACCACCACCAAGGGCAGGCACACCATCCACTGTCTCACCATTGTAGGGCAGGTGGAAGGCCACTATATTTTGCCCCCCCAAAACAAAACCACCAAGTACGAGCATGTGATTCCCCAACTGGTGGCCATTCAGGAAAACCCGGAAATTGAAGGGCTGCTCATTGTCCTCAACACCGTGGGGGGCGATGTGGAGGCGGGCCTTGCCATCGCGGAGCTGGTCTCGGGCATGCGCAAACCCACGGTTTCGCTGGTGCTGGGGGGAGGCCATTCTATCGGCGTACCTCTGGCCGTCAGCGCCAAGGTCAGCTTTATCGCCCCTTCCGCCACCATGACCATCCACCCCGTGCGGATGAACGGTTTGGTGCTGGGGGTTCCCCAAACCCTTTCCTACTTTGATAAAATGCAGGAGCGGATCGTCCGCTTTGTGGTGGACAACTCCAATATTTCCAACGAAGCTTTCCGCCAGCTGATGATGCAAACCGGGGAGCTGGTGATGGACGTAGGCACCGTTCTAGATGGACAGGAGGCTGTAAACCGCGGCCTGATCGACCATCTGGGCGGGCTTTCCGATGCGGTGGAATGCCTTTATGACCTCATTGAAAAGGAAAAGTCCCCCCGCCGCAAGGCAGGCTCCCAAAAGAAGCCGGCTTCTCAGACCAAAAAGTCCGGCAGTGCCAAAAAACAGCCTGGGGTGGCAAGCCCCAGAGCCATCGCCCAGCTGGAGGGAGAAAAGCGTCCCCGGGGCCGCCCCCGCAAAGCTGCCTCCCCCGCCGCTTCGGTGACAAAGCCTTTGGCCGACACTTCCTGGATCAGCCAGAGCGGAGCCACCTATTCCGAGGAATTGCCCTATCCCCCTTTTCCAAACGACAAAAATCCGCATACCTCCGCTCAAAACAAGCATACAATAGAGTCTGGGGATTCCCCTGCCAATCGAAAGGAGCGGTAGAGCTATGGTGATTCATTCTGTGATGCCTTACGCTTTTTTGATGGAGCAGCCGGAACAGCCTGCCGGTGCCCTTATGGAGATTCAGGGCGGCTATCTGGAAGGCTACCAGACTCCCCGCGGATTTGTGGCAAACCGCCTCATCTCCACCGATCCCGCCCTGTATCTCAAGACCGAGTACGCTCCGGGGAGCATCTTTCCCCCGGGCGTTCATTGATAGAATCTGTTCTACCCTTCCGCAGACCCCGGAACCTTCCGGGGAGTACATAGTCCCCCCGGTTTGGCCGGTTTTTTCTGCGGTTTTAAGCTATTTTTGCCAAAAGGCTTTGACTTGTTGTAAGAATCCAGCCGACACCGGAGGTTTTATTATGAGCATCGGCAACGCTATTTTTCAGGGAATCGTACAGGGACTGACGGAATTTCTCCCCGTATCCAGTTCGGGGCATCTGTCCCTGATTCAATACTTTACGGGGCAGGGGGGAGAACAAGGGGTTCTCTTTACGGTGATGCTCCATCTGGGAACCCTGCTGGCGGTTCTGCTGGCCTTTTGGGGAACCATCTGGGATTTGATTCAGGAGTTTTTCTCCATGCTGGGGGAAATCTTCACCGGGAAGTTCACCTTCCGGGTGGTGGGTGGCAAGCGCCGGATGATCTTCCTGCTGATTGTGGCCTGCCTGCCTTTGCTGATTACGGTGTTCTTCAAAGATTGGTTTGAGGCCCTGTCCACCGACCAGAGCATTCTGGCCGAAGGAATTTGCTTCCTCATCACCAGCGGCCTGCTCTTTCTTTCCGACCGCTGCGTCAAGGGGCGAAAGACCGCCGGGACCATGCAGTACCGGGACGCTGTAGCCATCGGCGTGGCGCAGGCCATCGCCCCCTTACCGGGAGTTTCCCGCTCTGGGTCCACCATTGCCGTGGGGCTGCTGGCCGGGCTGGAGCGCAAGTACGCCGTGGCCTTCTCCTTTATTTTGGGGGTTCCCGCCGTGCTGGGGGCCAACCTGCTAGAGGTGGGAAAGATCGCCAAGGATGGCCTTTCCATCCCTCTGCCTGCCTTGCTAGCAGGAATGCTCTGCGCCCTGCTCTTCGGCGTGCTGGACATTCGGCTGGTCCGCTGGCTGGTGGTCTCCGACCGGTTTGTCTGGTTTGCATGGTACACCCTGATTCTGGGGATTGTAGTCATCGCCGCGGCCATCTTTGAAAACGTGTCGGGCCAGATGCTGCAACAGATTATCATGGGGGCCTGACCCTTTCACCTACATAGAAGGCGGCGGAAGGTTTCCCCGCCAAGCAACGATCTGGCAATATCATAGATAAAGAGGTAGTATCCATTATGGCAGCCAGTACCAAAGGAAAAAACAAGCGCGCCACCAAGCGCGCCCCCGCCCGGGAAACCAAAGCCACCACCCTTGCCAGAAAGCAGATGTGGGCTGTGGTTTTGTTTGCGCTGGGCATATTGCTGGGAGCTCTCACCTTTGTAGAAGGGGATAAGCTCTGGAAGATACTCCACGAATTCCTCTTTGGGATGCTGGGGCTGAGCGTCTACTTCCTTTCTCCCCTACTGATCTATACCGCCGTGATTGCCGCTATGGACAAGCCCCTCTCCTCCATTCAGGCAAAGCTCTGGCAGGTTATTATTCTGATCGCCATTTTGTCCGGAGCCTTTCAGATTTTTGGGCCGGGGTTGCCCGATCAGGAAAACTTTGTGGAGAACATCATCCATCTCTACCAGCAGGGGGCCACCCCCAAGGGCGGCGGGCTTATCGGTGCTCTCACCGCATGGCCTCTGCTGGCTCTCTTTGAAAAAACCGGCGCCTCCATCATCATTGCCCTGCTGATTTTTGTTTTTGTCATGCTGATTACCGGCTCCACCCTAATTGGGCTGATCCGCGCGGCCAAAAAGCCGGTGGAGGGGTTGGAGGCTACCTATGCCCAACAGATGCTGGAACGGCAGGAGCGGCAGGTCTCCCCTCCCGAAAAACCAGGGCGGACCAAAAAAGCTCAGGCCCCTCCCGATGCGGAGCCCGCATCATCGGGGCGGTTTGCCTTTGACGTGGACATCAGTGAGGACACCTTTGCGGATTCCAATCCCGATTTTGTCGCTCCTGACGCGCAGGCCAGCAAGAACCGCCTGATGCATCTGGCGGGGGGAGGGCCCGACAGCCCGGTGGAGATCATTTCCGCTCAGGAGCTGCGGGGAGCACAGCCGGAAGCGGAAGATCTGTCCGCCGCTTCCGCTCACCCTTTGGAGCAGGATATTCTGCAGGCAGAGCAAGACGGGGATATCTCTGAAATCGTCGACCGGTTCATCGGGCCTTCGGGGGAGGCAGCCCCCGCTTGGGAAACCGCTCCCGAGCCGATCACCCAACCTCTTTACGATGTTGTACCTCCTGAGCCGGAGGCCGCCCCCTCCCCTGCCGAACAGCCCCTTTACCCCACCGCTACTCCCCCCGCGCCGCCCCCTCCCCCGGAGTATATTTTCCCTCCTATCCACC
>CALCSA010000344.1 GCA_937894185.1 uncultured Clostridia bacterium
GTCTCCCACACCGTAGCTTAGGCCCTCCATGGTGGAGGCGATGACTCCGTCGGGGTGATCGGTGGGGTGGTTGGGCTGCAGCCGGGTGGAAAAGGTGCCGGGCACACCGATGGTGGTGTTGCAGGTGGCGGTCACCACGATTTTGCTGGCGCCGTAAATCAGGTCCAGGTTGGACATCAGCTTGGCGACTCCGGCAATCACCTCGGAGGTAAGGCCTCGGGAAAGGCGGTGGATATGGGCGGCGGTTGTGTTTTCGTCCAGAATATACTCCCGCAGCTGGGCGATGGTCATATTCTTGAACTCGCCGTAAATCTTTTCGTTCACCTGATCCTGAATGATGCGGGTGACCTCGTCCTGATCGTAATCAACCACTGGATGGTTGCGCAAATCGGCGACGGTGGCCTCGGACAGCACCACTTTGGCGGCAATGCGCTCCTCGGCACTTTCGGCGGCGATCCCCGCCAGCTTATCGCCGGTTCTCTCTTCATTGGCCTTTGCCAAAACTTCTTTGATGCTATGGAATTCGTAGGTTTTTCCATACAATCTGGTTTTGAGTTTCAAACCCAGCACTCCTTTACTTTTTATTTGAATACAAGAGTTTTTATCACCACCGGCAGAACACTGCCGTTTGCAATGGGTTTACCAATGTCGATATAGTCGCCGTTATCCACCCGAATGGCGTCGATGCAGATGGTTGGGCAGCGGTAGTCCAGCAGATGATTGATGCTTTGCCCCAGCACCTTGGCCATATCCTGCTCCACCACCACCACCAGAGGCATCCCGTTTTGGTAGAGGGGGGCAGCGCCTTCCGCAATGCCCTTGGCGATTTCGGCAATCTCGGCAAAGCTGGGGCTGCGCCTGCCGGTCATGGCGATGGCGGTAAGCTGCAGAACCCCTTCTACCTCAAACCACTGCAGCTTATGGGCAATGGCCTGAGCGATGCTTTGGCGGGAAGCTTCCTCCTCGGGCAAGAGCTTTAAGATGGGCAGGTTCTTCAGGGGCAGAATGGAATCATGGTAATCGATGGTGCTGCCGCTGATCTCGGTGATGTGGGAACCGGCCCCCACCACCGTGGCCCGAATGGTCTCGTTGGATGAAATCCGCTGAATTTTGGAAAGAGCTGGGGAAGCGGCGATGGCCCGCCCCAGCAGGATACCGATATCCCCGTAGCGAAAGACATCCTCTCCGGTGCTGTCACCGTAAATGTAGTCGGCAACCCCTCCCGAAAAGCACAGGTGCTTGATAGGCTGGGGCAAGCCGAGATGGTGGCCCTCCCGGGTGAGGATGGTGGGGTAGAAGGCATCCTGTTCCATCAGACCCAGAGACATGGCCAGCAGATCGGTCATGGCCTGTGCCGCCTGCTCTAATTTGGGCAGATCGGCGGCGTCGCCTTCGGCCAGAGTGATTCCCTTCCACTGGAGCAGCTGTTGGATTTTGGGGGCTATGTAGGTGATCCGCTTGGCCACAGAGTCCACTTTGATCAGCCGCCCCCCAATATCCAGACAGCCGGTTCCCAGCAGGTTGCCGTTGGAAAAAAGGACAAAGTTGGAGGTTCCCCCGCCAATATCGTAGTTGGCCGCCGTGGTGCTGTGCTCTTTGGAGTAGATGTCGGCTCCGGCGCCCCGGCCTGCAATAATGCTTTCCAGATCGGGGCCTGCCGTTGCCACCACAAAATCCCCGGCAAAATCGCTGAGGTGCAGCAGCACTTCGCCTGCGTTTTCTTTGCGGGCTGTCTCCCCGGTGATGACCACTGCCCCGGTTTGAATCTGCCGCTTATGGATGCCTGCCTTGGCGTACTCGCCGGCCACTATATTCCGCACCCCCGCCATGTCAATCCGGGTGGGGGAGAGGAGGGGGGTAAAGTAAATGTCACTGCGGTAAATAATTTGTTTGTCCACAATCTCAATGCGGGGGACGGTAAAATCCGAGGCCAGATTTTCCACCGTGATGTTGGAAAATACCACCTGCGTGGTGGAAGTTCCAATATCGATCCCCACACTGAGGACGACTTCTTTCAAAACAGCTCTCTCCTTTCCACGGAAACTTCCCTCGGGCAGGAAGCGGTCATCCCCAGATGCCGGGACAATTCCTCAATGCCGTCCCCCAGCACCGCGGAAATTTCGAATATCCTCACGGCTCCGGCTTGGTTCAGCCGTGTTCGAGCCGCCTGAATCTGCCCGGGGTCCCTTGCAAGATCTGTTTTGGTAACAATGCCGATGACCTCTTTTGCGAAGGTAGAGGCAAAGGCGGGAGGCATCCACACTTCTTCGGTGGTGCAGTCCTCCACCAAACCGATCAGGTCGGCATCGGCGGAGGTGATGATCAGGGCGCTGTAATACCGGCGGTTTTCCAAATACTCTCCCGGTGTGTCGATAAAATAGAGGGAAAACTCAATGGCCTGTGTTTTTTGGTAGAGCAGCTCCCGCGCTTCCAGCTTTTGAATCAGAGTGGTTTTGCCGCTGCCCGTTTTGCCGATTAGAATAATCTTTTTCCGTTTCACTCACATTCCCTGCTTATGATCGGGTGATTTCGGTGGGAGTAAACCGCATTTTGCCGCTGAGCAGATCCAGCACTGCCTGAAGGGCCGCTTCCACCGAAGCCACGTCCCCCGTCAGCACAACGGAACCGCTGAACCGGTCCACAAATCCGATTTCCACCGCTGCTGTTTTGGTTGCGATGTCTGCCGCTATCATGGCGGCTTCGCTGGGTGTGATGGTTAAAATACCGATAGCGGTCCGGTATTCGCCGGTAAGCCCCAGCTTTTTGTACAAGTCCCCGGCGGGATGGGCGATTAGATGGGCAAGGGTAATCTGTTTGCCGGGTACATATTCCTGTATAACGCGCTGTGTTTCTGCAGCCAATCCATCACCTTCCAATCCCCACGCCCTGTTGGGAGCGGGCACACTAACGGTCCGCTATCGCCTTGTTCAGCCGCCATCCGCCCAGGTAGCGGGATATACCACATACAAAAAGCGGGTTTTGTTTGGAGTAGAAAATTGAATTTTGGTATCCTTGGGAATAAAAATAATTTCCCCCGCGTTGGCTGTCACCTTGCGCCCGTCGATGATGATTTCAAGGGTTCCGTCGATGACATAGTCCACCTCATCGTAGGTCAGAGTCCACTCAAAGGAGGTTTCTTGCATTTCCATGATTCCGCAGCCCAGCCGGGGGCTTTCCTCCACCGTGAGCACGTCTGTTAAAAAGACCCGGTCGCTCTCGATGGGGAAGGGGAACTTCTCGCATTCCACCTTGGGAGCAGAGATGGCGATGATGCCGGAAGGGTCCTCCTGCCGCCACGGCGGGGAACTTTCTTTGGCCATACTCTCCGAAACAATCCGGCGGACCAGTTGTTCCAAAGTTTCTGCGTCTATGTTCATAGCGCTACACTTCCACTGCTTTGGGAGATGTTTTGGCTACCAGACTGGCAATGAGGATAGCCACCACGCCGCCTGCGATTTTGCCCAGAATCATCGGCATAATCACCTGAGGGTCCTGTGCCGACGCATAACCCAGATGATCGCCCAAGGCAAAGGAGGCGCAAACCGAGAAGGCCACCGACAAAATCTTGCCCCGATCATCCATCCGCTTGAGCATGCCGAACATGGGGATGTTGTTGGCCAGACAGGCAATCATGCCGGCGGCAGCCACATCGTTGACGCCCATCAGCTTGCCCAGCTTCATCAGAGGCTTGGAGAACACCGTGGTAATGAAGTGAACCAGAGGATAAGCTCCCGCCAGCGTGATGGCGATGATTCCCACCGTTTCCAGTTGAGGGCCGATGGGGTCCATGCCGGGGATGATTACGATACCGGTCAGACCCTCGATGATGGCGGCGCCCAGACAAACGGTGATGAGGATGGTGATAAACCGGGCAAAGACGTTAAAGCCCTTGAGCATGC
>CALCSA010000345.1 GCA_937894185.1 uncultured Clostridia bacterium
TCCATGGTGGTTCGGGTGGTGTCACTCCGGATGATAACGGAAAGGTTACCTTTAAGGTAAATGGCAGGACTCAAAGCCAGAGCTACACCGTTCCCCCCGATGAAACGCAGTTGGTGTGGTTTGAGTGGCACACACCAAAAACGCCCCAGCAACTCACTATAGAGGTGGAGGTATCTGGAGGTGGTTGGGTGAGCAAAGGCACCATGACCGCCAACATCGTGGAGCTGGTGGAGCATACTCCGCCCGATCCGCAGCCGAGGGACCAGAAGCCCGGTAGCTTTTCCGTTAAATCACCACCGAAGCGGGATGATATGAAGGAACTGACATGGGGTGTTTGGGTTCCCCGCTGGCATGAAAACTGGGTATGGATTGAGGATATGGATTACGATGAAGAGACGGGAGAGTGGGAGGATAACGGCTACTACGAAGATCAGGGATGGTGGGAATGGGACTGGCGCAGCTATGATGCCCGGATGTCCGGGGATATTCTGATTCAGCCGGATTCCCGGGTGCCCACCGCCTACACCGGCAGTTACGGCATGGTATGGATGAAAAGCGGCTACGGGGTTAACATCGAGCTGAAATACAATACCGCAGGCAATCATGGCGGCAGCATTACCGGCGCACAGAACGCCATTGCCTGGTTCCCGGAATTTAAGTATCTGACCTATGATCGGGTGCTGGAAAAGACGATAGCCAAGACCTTTGAGTTCCGGGAAAACCTGTATTCGCAGGTGCGGCATCGGGTACATTTTACACCGCTCTGGTACCCGGATGATTCCGTCTATGAGGTGCAGGCGCAATTAATAGATTGCTGGACTCCCGCCGGGATGCTCCGGGTAAGTAAGAGCTATGATAATCTGTCCATAGACGGCGCTGTCTATGACGATTGGCGCTGGACGGTGGAGAGCGTTGGATAAGGCAATAAAAGAGAAAAGCAGGCAGGGGCCGGGTGGCTCCTGCCTGTGGTTATTTAGGAGGTAGAAATAGTGGCCTTTTTATTCTTTGCCGCCTATCTGGTCTTGGCCGGATACTATATCCTGCGGCATTTGGAAAAGCTGGTGGTCAAACGAATCAATGATTTCTACATCATCTTGTATCGATTCCCCCGACCGGCGGTATGTCTTAAAATGAGTCGGCCGCTTCGGCGACAGAAGTTATCACAACAAGAAGTGCAGCGGCGATTAATCCGCTGCACCTCTTTGCTCTGTAAACAGCTCCCACCCGGCACCTACACGGCCTATACCCATGGCCGGGTGCTGGAGGGCCTGCGGCATATGGAACAGCGGGGCCGGGCCGCTGTCCTCCGCTGCTGCCCCAAGGGGAAGCCAAAAAAGCAAAAGCAGGTGTACCGGCACCTATTTGGCCGGGGGTTTGATGTTCAGGCCCTGCCCATACTGCAAATGTACCGGGTGAGGTTTCGGATCAGTAAAAAAGGAGATGCAACTATGGCTAAGAAGAGAATGCCCATGGGATTTTATAGTGTTCACAGATTGAAAGCAACAGAGGATTTTAGTAAGCCATTGATGATCGTTGATCCAAAGGGGGTATTGATTCGTTTGACAAACAAAACCGCTCAATGCTATAGTAAAAACAAAAAGGGATGATATCAATGCCCCCTTGTTTTTGTGGAAGCGGGAAAGAAGAAAAATATTGTCACCCAGATGTTCATCCACTAAGTACAGTTGGTAGGATGCTTGTGTTTTACAGGGATTTAGACATATCTATTGGAAACCTTGGAAATGTTTGCATACAATCATGTTGTGATTGTTGTTATGATTACTTTTACATATCGCTTAAAGAGTTCTTTGCCATCTTGCATTTTATTAGGTCGCAAAGGGGAGAGTGGTATTTAAAAAAGAAAATTCTAATGGCCAAGGATAACTTAGAGGCTCTAAAGCGACAATCACCAGAGGAATACCAGAGGTTAAATTCTACCTTTGACAAGATACCTTTGGATATAAGCATGGTAAGAAAACTCTTTAATGATACTCAATATGTGAAAAAATTAAACCGTCCATGCATTTTTTTGCAGCATGGTCAATGTGAAATCTACCAGGTCCGTCCGTATATATGTCGTCTTTATGGATCCGCAATTAGCACTTCTTCCAATATACGTATTCCGCTTTGTCCAAAGATAGATAAAAATATTTTGTACGATATAAGTAGATTCGATGTTCGTAGAATTGAGCTAATAGACTGGACTAAGGGTACCGTTAATCGTCCGTACCCTATTATTGATTTTTTTGGGTCGTTCCTTCCCCTGTTAATTTCCCGTAATTCTGAAACGCTTTTTTCTTCATATAGCCAACCAGAATAATTTAAGTTTATATTAGCGTCAACTGTGTTTTCATGGTTGGCGCTTTTTTTATTTCAGGGAAAGGAGGGGCGTTATGAAAAAGCCACGGCTTTATTACGGTTCATCCTCATGTTGGAAGGTTTTTAGTTCAACGCTTCCGTAACTCACATAAAAAGAAATGGTTTCAATGCCATAAGGAGGATTGTGTGGGCCATAGAAGGTTTCTACACGCACGACAACCTCGTAATATGGTGTTCTGGGAACCATCTTGATGGCAAGGATTTCATCATTCCAATATTGTCTCGATTCTCCATAGTAATCTGTAATAGCTTCCTGTACCGGATGAGCCAGTAAGCGTAAAATGGTTTCTTTTGCTTCTACACAAGGCTGCTCCGCACCGCTCGCATTTGCGCTCACACTAAATATCCAACCAGCCACCAAAACAGCAATAATAACAATCATTCTTTTCATTATAAACACCTCAATCATATTTTGCCCCATGACATTATAAAAAGGAGGATCAGAAAATGGAAATTACACGGCAATCACAGAACGTATCGGTTCCGGGTCATGAAGGGACTTGGTACACCATTGATGCTATGAATGTGGATGGTAAGGAATATTTCCTCATGGAGCATGAGAAATACGGGGATGAAGCGCTATGCGTCATTCTTGAAAAAAGCGGTTCGCTAGTGTTGGAGGATGTGTCCAACGGATTTTATGACTTGGAGGAATTCTTGACGGATAAACTTTATAAGCGACTGGATAACTTGGAAGGAATCAAAGATAATCCGGTTTATAAAGCAAAAATTAAAACGATTAGAGAAAAATTGGACTCCATTAGTCATGCCCTTGATATAGCACATCCCCAACGCCTGTTTGTGGATATGGACGGCACCCTGGCAGAGTTCCAGCATGTTGATCAGCTGGAAACCCTGTATGAAAAGGGCTACTTTGCTAATCTCAAGCCCATGGAAAGCGTGGTGGAGGCCATTCGGGAAATCCACGCCAACTACCCGGAGATAGAGGTACATATTCTTTCGGCGTACCTATCGGACAGCCCTCATGCCCTGATCGAAAAAAACCAGTGGCTGGATGAACACCTGCCAGAGATCGATTCTGCCCATCGTGTCTTTGTGCACTGCGGTACCGACAAGAAAGCGCAGGTGCCGGGAGGTATCCGGCCCACCGACTTCCTGTTAGACGATTACACCCACAACCTTTCCTGGTGGGAGCCGCCCGCCCGGGGCATTAAGCTGCTCAACGGCATCAACCACACCAAGGGGACATGGCAGGGGGACCGCATCCGCTTTGACAGCGACCCGGCAGAGCTGGCCGAGAAGATTGTTTCCGTTATGCGGGGGCAAGCACAGATACAGGATCAAAAACCGGTACTAAAGCAAGAGATACCTACCCATACAACAAAAGTTATCAATCTTTTTGCCGGTCCCGGTGCGGGTAAAACCACCTGTGCGCTTGGAATTGCTCACTATCTTAAAACACAGGGGTGAATGTTGAATATGTACCGGAATACGCAAAAGAGCTTGTATGGGAAGGTAACCTGTCTGAGCTGCAAGATCAGCGCAGCCTTTTTGAGATCCAATCAAGCCGGATAGATCGGCTACTTGGTAAAGTGGATGTAGTTGTTACAGATAGTCCTGTTCTTCTCAATGCAATTTATGACCCGCAGCACGATCAGAAATTATATGCGGAAGTTATAAAAAAGCATCGAGAGCATAATACGTTGAATCTGTTTGTTCAGCGTGGGAGCGAATTCCAGCAGGCCGGACGCATCCATGATTTGTCCCAATCACAGGAAATTGACCGGGGCATTCAAAGCCTACTTACTCAGGAGAACGTCCCCTTTGAAACAGTGACACACGCAGATTACCTACAGGCCGTTCAGGATGTTCAACCTAACAATCAAGTTCAGAAGGAGGGGCAACATGCTCAGACTCAAGAGGAGAGGGATGCATTTTCTCTGGGGCGGCGTTCTGCACAGGAAATCATGAGGGCGGGGTACCAGCCCTTCTATGACAAGGGAAATCTACACATTTTTCAGAACCCTGAAACAGGGGGCTTCCAGTTCTATGCGGTATCCTTCCGCAAAGACCGGCCGGGCCAGCTGTCGTTTGAGCAGCTGGATACCAAGGAAAGCCTTTCACCCTACAAGCATCTAATGCCCCCGGAGATGCAGCAAAGCTTCTCCAGAGCTTATGAGCGCCGAGAACATCCAATGGAATATTAACCCATGGCGGAGCAGCTGATAAAGGCTACTCCGCCTCTATTTTTTGGAGGTGATTTTTTGAGTTCTGTAACAAGAGCTATCAAGAATGAAATTCAAATCACAGACTATGCCCAAAAATGTGGATATACCCTGACACAAGCAGGCAAGCAGTACAGTCTGCGGGAGCATGACAGTGTGCGCATTAACCCGGAACGGAATATTTTCTATCGTCATTCCACCGGTAAGGGCGGCAGCGTCATT
>CALCSA010000346.1 GCA_937894185.1 uncultured Clostridia bacterium
AGTCACATTCTTCAGCACCGTATACTGGGGAAAGAGGTGAAAGGACTGAAACACCAGTCCGAAATTCAGCCGCTTCTTGCGGATTTCCGCCTCCCGCTGGGTGGCAGGGTCCCTGGCATCAAACAACACGTTGCCGTTGACTCGGATGACGCCTTGATCGGGGCGCTCCAAAAAGTTCAGGCAGCGAAGCAGCGTTGTCTTCCCCGAGCCGGAGGCTCCGATCAGGGCAAGGGCCTGCCCCTGCTCCAGAGAAAAGTTGATCCCCTTGAGCACCGGAGTTTCCCCAAAGCTTTTATAAATATTTTCCACTTCCAAAATAGCCATGTGATACCTCGCCGGCGAAATGATGGCGGCTCAATCCGAGCCTAAAGGTTCCATATAGAGCATCGTTTATGCCCGAAAATAGTCCAGCTTCTTTTCCAGCCAGTTAAACAGCAGGGTGAGCCCTCCCACAAAGGCAAGGAAGAACAGTCCGGTGGAAAACAGCGGCCAAATAAGACCTTTGGCGGTGTATTCCTGAGCCATCATGATGATCTCCTTGTTGGAAATGATCCGGGCCAGAGACGTGTCCTTTACCAGTGTGATGACCTCATTGGCCATGGCGGGCAGAATGCGCTTGACCACCTGCAGCAGGGTGACTTTAAAGAAAATCTGGGATTTGGTCATCCCCAGCACCTGCCCCGCCTCGGTTTGTCCCCGTGGAATACCTTGGATGCCGCCCCGATAGATCTCGGAAAAATAGCAGGCGTAGTTGATCACAAAGGCCACGGTGGCGGCGGAAAATCGCCCTCCGGCACCGGCTTTCCAGGGAGAGCCCCACCCCAACAGCCCCGGCGCAAAAAATATGATGATAATTTGCAGCATCAAAGGGGTGCCCCGTATGATCCAAACCACGGTTTTGGTGAGGATTGAGAGGGGCCGGAAGCGGCTCATGGAGCCAAAGGCGACAAGTAGCCCCAAAGGCAGGGCAAAAAGCAGGGTGAGGAGAAAGAGTTGGCAGTTGAGTAGAAACGCCTCCAGCAACCGGGCCATAATCACGCTAAAGTTAGTCATAACAGGACCTCAAAAGACTTCCCCCGGGGCAGGATAGCCCTTGCCCCGGGTGTGTTTTAATTTATGCCAGATCCAAACCGTACTGGTCGGCCAGTGCTCCCATGGTGCCGTCGGCTTTGAGAACCGCAAACGCTTCGTTCACCGCACCGCACAGGTCGGAGCCCTTGCGGAAGGCCACACCGTAATCTTCCACCGCCAGACGGTCCCGGATGGCAAGATTGCTGTAATCGGTGCCTTCCCCAATCATGGCCTTGGCCAGTGTCAGGTCCAGAACGGCGGCATCGGCGGTTCCGGCTGCTACCTCCATCAGGCAGGCGGTCTGCACCTCCTTGGAAACGTAATCGGCCTGAGCCAGACTCTCGTTTTCCTGAACCGTCTTTTCACCGGCGCTTCCAGCCTCGGCGCACACCGTCTTGCCAATCAGAGAGGAGGCGTCGGTGTACTCGGCATCGGCCTTCATCACCACGACCTGAGCGTTCTTGACGTAAGGCTCGGTGATTTCCATAGTAGCTTTGCGCTCATCATTGATGGTCAACCCATTCCAGATACAGTCGATGCTCTTAGCGGCCAGTTCAATCTCTTTAGTATCCCAGTTGATTTCCACAAACTCGGGAGTCAGACCCAACTCCTGACAGACAGCCTTGGCCAGCTCGGTATCGAATCCGGTAAAGGTGCCGTTGCTGTCGGTATAGTTCATGGGCTCGTAAACAGTGTATCCGATGATCATGGCACCCTTGTTCTTCACGTATGTAAGATCGCTCTCGTCGGCCTCGTCGGCGGGTTGGCTGTCGGATTTCGGTGCCTCTGGTGCAGAAGCCGATGGACTGGCGGCACCGCCAGAACCTCCGCAGGCAGTCAAGGCAGCCATTGCAAGAATTAATACAAGAGAAAGCAATTTTTTAACCATTGTGCATATCCTCCTAATTGAAGCAAAATAAATTGGGCATACTGCGTTTTAATATATTACCACAATAAATCGATAAAAGAAAGGGCTTTCCTCGTTTTTTATGGTTTCGTCAAAATTGGAGGTTGAGGAAAGGTAAATATACTGCAAACTGCCGGAGTTCCTTTTTGTGCCTGATTATCCCCGTTTCTTGTCGAAAAGCTATTGACAAATCGCCGTGCAATGGCTATAATATAAAAGCTGTCCGTGAGATTGCCCGATTGTGTAACGGTAGCACGACAGACTCTGACTCTGTTTGTCTGGGTTCGAATCCTAGTCGGGCAACCAAATTGTTAAACTACAGGAAGGCCTATGTTTCATAGGCTCTCTTGTGGTATAACAGTATATAAAGAGCAGGACGTAGTGAGAATACGCCCTACTTATTATATATAAATTTATGCCTACCGCTCCCCTGTTGCCTAATAAGTCTTACGCAGGTTGCCATAAGAAAATTGCGATGCAATTCAGGCACACTCGCTCACTCACTCTGGCTCAGAGAATGAGACCATGTCATACTATCTGTCCCACTTGGTATCGCAGCCATGATATAATCGCGGTCGTGCACGCTCTCACAAGTCTTATTAGAAG
>CALCSA010000347.1 GCA_937894185.1 uncultured Clostridia bacterium
GATGAGAACCACCGGGCCCAGAGGCAGCAGCTCCATGGCCTTGTAGACCGGGTCGGTGGTGGTCCCCCCCACCGGAGAAACCACCGCCAAATCCTGCCCGGTCAGGGCGTTGATGAGGCTGGATTTCCCGGCGTTGCGCTTTCCAAAGATGCCGATGTGCACCCGGTCGGCTCTTGGTGTTTGGCTCAGTCCCATAATCTTCACCTCTACAGACGGAAATCCCGCTGGCCCAGCCGGATGTTCTCCAAATTATGCCGGACAAGACTGCGGACTTTTTCGCTTGGGATGTTGGGCAGCTCCTGCCGGATCATCGCCTGCCCCGCCGCCTGTGTCCCGGGGGATGCGTAGTCCATCAGGTATTCTTCCAGAGTCATTAGGGCGTTGGGGTGGCAGCAGTTCTGAATCTGCCCGCTTTTGCACAGGCTCATAAACCGGTCGCCGGTTCGCCCCTCCCGATAGCAGGCGGTGCAAAAGCTGGGGATATGCCCCATATCTATCAGCCAACGGACTACTTCATCCAAAGTCCGGCGGTCGCTGACATCAAATTGCTCGGTTTTTTCTTCCTCCGGTTCCTCCTCCCAATATCCCCCCACACTGGTGCGGGAACCTCCGCTGATCTGGGAAACCCCCAGACCCAGCACCTTTTCCCGGCAGGCCTGACTTTCCCGGGTGGAGACAATCATTCCGGTGTAGGGCACGGCAATGCGGATGCAGGCCACGATTTTGCCAAAGATATCGTCGTCGATGCCGTTGTCAAAGGCGCTGGGGTCAATGTCGTCGGCGCTGCGAATCCGGGGGACGCTGATGGTGTGGGGACCCACTACATGAACCGCCTCCAGATGCTCGGCGTGCATCAGCAGGGCGGCAAACTCGTAGCGGTACAGCTCCAGCCCAAAAAGAACCCCCAGCCCCACATCGTCGATCCCGCCCTCCATAGCCCGGTCCATGGCCTCGGTGTGATAGGCGTAATCGTGCTTGGGCCCGGTGGGGTGAAGCTTTTCGTAGCTTTCCTTGTGGTAGGTTTCCTGAAAGAGTATATAGGTGCCGATTTCCGCCTCCTTGAGCTTGCGGTAGTTTTCTACCGTGGTGGCCGCAATGTTGACGTTGACCCGGCGAATGGCTCCGTTTTTGTGCTTAACGCTATAAATAGTGCGAATGCAGTCCAATATGTATTCGATGGGGTTGTTCACCGGGTCCTCCCCTGCCTCAATGGCCAGGCGCTTGTGCCCCATATCCTGCAGGGCGGTCACCTCCCGGGCCACCTCCTCCTGCGTCAGCTTCTTGCGGGTAATGTGCTGGTTCTTGAGGTGGTAGGGGCAGTAGACGCAGCCGTTGACGCAGTAATTGGAAAGGTACAGCGGCGCGAACATGACGATGCGGTTGCCGTAATAATCCTGCTTGATCTGACGGGCCAAGGCGTAGATTTCCTGATTCTTCTCCTCCAGATCGCAGTCCAGCAGCACGGCAGCCTCCCGGTGGGTCAGACCCTTGCGCAGCTTTGCTTTAGCCAGAATGGAATCGATCAGCACGGCGTTGTGCTTGTTGGCCTCGGCATAGGCCAGAGTTTCCAGAACCTCGGGGTGGGAGATGAACTCCTCCGCCTTCATGGATTTTGGGTTGTACATAACACAGTCCTTTCTTCCGGGGCAGATTCCTCTTTCCCGTCAGTAATTTAAGGGGTTGTCAGCTGGGACAGCCCGTTGACAAACTGGGATAGTCCCCACGGGAGACAGCCAGTGTGTAGCCGATGGAATCCATCCGCCCGGCCAGACACGCGCGGCACTCGGCAGCCTCGTCTCCGGTGCAGATTTTGTTGTCGTAGAGCAGGTACTTGCTCCGCACCGATGTGGGGGAAAGGTTGGGCATCACCACATTGGCCCCGGCCAGAATCCCCGCTTCCCGCCCAGTGGGGTGAATGGTGCCAAGAGCGGTGGTGGCGGGCAGCAGAACCTCGGGCAGCAGCAGCCGGATCATGCCCAGCAGGCAGAGAGTCAGCTCCAGGGTGCCCGCAGGCTCCCCGGCAAAGGGGGTCTCGCTGTGGGGGATAAAGGGGCCGATCCCCACCATATGGGGTTCCAGCTCCCCAAGAAACAGAAGGTCATCCACCAGATGCTCAAGGGTCTGATAGGGAGAGCCCACCATAAATCCACAGCCTACCTGAAAGCCCAGTTCCTTTAAATCCCGCAGGCAGCGTTTGCGGCGCTCCAGAGTCAGGGCCGGGGGATGGAGCTTTGCATAGTGGTCGGCGTTTGCGGTTTCGTGGCGCAGGAGATACCGGTCAGCCCCGGCCCCCCGGAACAGCCGGTAGCTTTCCCGGCTCCTTTCCCCAATGGACAGGGTGAGAGCACAGTCGGGGTGGGCTTGCTTGATGGCCCGGACCATCTCCGCCACCTTCTCATCGGTGAAGAAGGGGTCTTCTCCCCCTTGCAACACAAAGGTACGGAAGCCCAGCGCGTACCCTTGGGCGCAGCACTGCAAAATCTCCTCCCGGGTCAGGCGGTAGCGCTGGGCCTTGTGGTTGCTGCACCGGATGCCGCAGTAGTAGCAGTCGTTTTTGCAGTAGTTGGTGAATTCGATGAGACCCCGCATGTAAACCTCCCGGCCATAGACAGCGTGGCGAACCTCCCGGGCCTTCTCCAACAGGTACTCCGCCGCCTCTGGAGTGCGCTGTTCCAGCAGGGTGAGAAGTTCCTCCCGGTCAAGGGTATGCCGGTTGGCAAGGCGATCGATCAGGGCTTTCACTTGGGTATTCATTCCGTGCTCCTCACGTTGGAATAGGCCACCTTGCTGCTGACGCCGGGCAGCCTGCCGATTTTTCCCGACAGAGCATTGATGACATCCTGGGGAGCATCCATGGCGATGCTGATGATGGAGACATCCCTCTGCCGGTAGGGAATGCCCATCCGCCCGATGATATAGGGGGCGTAGGCGTGGAGGACGTTGTTGAGAGCCTCCACAGAATCGGGGGCTTCCACAATAATGCCAATGACAACCACTCTTGTTTCCATAGATTCTCCTTTTCCAAACAAAAAAGCGCCTTAAAAAAAGGCGCAGCTATCCATCATCGTATAGATACCTGATACCTTTCACTCAGAACCGGTCTTCGTGTCAGGGGGTATGGAAATATAAAAGTCATGCTTCGCCAAAAGAGGTCATTTCTCTCGCAGCCCAGCT
>CALCSA010000348.1 GCA_937894185.1 uncultured Clostridia bacterium
ACAGGGGGAAATTGTCCGCTTTGTGGGACTGCAAAACTATTTTGATATTGTAAAGCGGGGAGAATTTATCAATTCCGTCAAGGTGAGCTTCCGGTATACTTTGATGTACTTGCCGTTGGCAGTGCTGCTGCCTTTGGCTCTGGCTCTGGTGGCGGCGCGGCGCAAGCCCTTTAGCAAAATATACCAGACCTGCTTTGCCCTGCCGATGGCAGTTTCCATGTCGGCGGCCTGTCTGATTTTTCAGCAGTTCTATCATCGCCGAAACGGTTTTCTGAACTATTTTCTCAATCAGATCGGCCTGATGGCCAACCGGACGGACATCAACTGGCTGCAGGATAAAACCTGGGCGCTGCCTTCCCTCGCGGTAATTGCGCTGTGGAGCAGCATCGGCTTTAACTTTATGCTGATGCTGGCTGCCGTGCGCAATGTGCCGGAGGAACTGCTGGAATCGGCCAGTCTGGAGGGGGCGGGATACTGGCGCAAAGTGTTTCACATCATCCTGCCATCCATATCCCCTACCCTGTTCTTTATCATCTGCACACGGGCGATCGCAGCTCTGACCATGAACCAGCCCGCCATGATTTTGACCAAGGGTGAGCCGCTGGGAAGCACGTCCACTATGGTGTACTATGTCTATACCTCCGGCTTCCGCAGCACCAACTATACCCTTGGTTCCACAGCCAGCATCTGCACGTTCTTCATCACATTCTTGTTCCTACTGCTCAATTTCCTATATGAAAAGAAAGGGGTGCATTACGATTAAAAGCCGACGCAAATTCAAGGCTACCCTTTCGGGATTTCTAAGCCTGTTGTTGGGAATTGCAATTATCCTGCCCATTGTCTACGCGTTTTTAGCCGGGTTCAAGGACGACATCGCCTTTGACAGCTACCCGCCCACCTTTTTGCCTCAGAGCTTTCACTATCTGGAAAACTTTAAGACGGTGCTCTTTCACTCCCTGATTCCCCGGTTTATGCTTAACTCGTTGATTATAGCGGTGGGGGCCACCTGTGTGAGGATTATTCTTTCCACGCTGGCGGCATATTCCTTTGCGTTCTTCGAGTTTCCCGGCAAAAAGTTTATGTTCTTCTTTGTGCTGGGAACCATGATGATTCCACCGGAAGTTATTATTATTACCAACTTCCTCACTATCACCAAACTGTCCCTGACAGACACCTATCTGGGAATCGCGGTGGTTTACTTTGTTTCGGCGACCCAAGTTTTTATGCTGCGGCAAAGCTTTAAGACCATCTCCGCATCTCTGAGGGAGGCGGCGTTTCTGGATGGCTGCAGCGACCTGTACTTTTACTTTCGCATCTGCCTGCCAGTGTCTAAGCCGGTGATTACCTCCCTTGCGCTGTCCTCCTTTGTCAACATTTGGAACACCTACCTGTGGCCTCTGCTGGTGACCAACAAGCCGGAAATGCGCACGGTTCAGGTGGGAATCACCATGCTTTCCTTCCCGGAAAGCCCCAGTAAGGCCCCCATCTTTGCGGGTATTGCTGTGACGTTGATACCTTCTATTCTAATTTTTGCCTTCTTCCAGCGCAATCTGGTCCACGGAATGTCACAAGGTGCCGTGAAGGGATAGGAGCTTTGGCTCCTGCCTTCTCAATAAATTGATAGAAAGGAAAAGTATGATTGCTAAGCAGATCATACAAGGTGTTTGTTATGAGAAAGAGACTTGCAAAAATTCTGACTATCGTGTTATGTCTTGCCACCATCCTTTCCGCATGCGGTCAGGGAGCAACGCCTTCTACCGCTGATTCCCCCGGTTCCCCGGCTGCCGCTCCCGCAGAGTCGCCCTCTCAGGAGGCGCAG
>CALCSA010000349.1 GCA_937894185.1 uncultured Clostridia bacterium
ATGAGCACACAACTTACCCTTTGTGCCCCCTGTCACTTTGGGCTGGAAAGCACATTGGCTTATGAAGTGAAAAAAATAGGCGGCGAAGAGGTTGCCGTAAACGACGGAAAAGTCACCTTTTCGGGTGACTTTTCCCTCCTTGCCCGGGCCAATATCTCCCTGCGCTGCGCCGAACGGGTTTGCGTGGTGCTGGGCAGCTTTACCGCCACCTCTTTCACCCAGCTGTTCGATGAAGTGGAGCAGCTCCCCTTTGAGGATTTTATCGGCAAGAAGGATGCCTTTCCCGTTACCGGCTGGTCACTGAACAGTCAGCTGCGGAGCATCCCCGACTGCCAGAGCATCATCAAGCGGGCGGTGGTTCGCCGCTTTGAGCGGGTACACGGTCAAAGCTGGTTTGAGGAAAGCGGCCCGGTCCATCAAATCCGCTTTTCCATCCACAAGGATCAGGTCACCATCATGCTGGATAGCTCCGGCCCGGGACTGCACAAGCGGGGTTACCGCCGGGGCACCGGAAACGTTGCCCCCCTCAAGGAAACTTTGGCTGCCGGGATTGCCGATCTGGCCCGTATCCGGCCGGATACTTTGGTGATTGATCCCATGTGCGGCTCCGGCACCCTGCTGATTGAATCGGCCCTTAAGGCCTACAACATTCCCCCGGGAATCCGCCGCTCCTTTGCCGCCGAGCAGTGGGGAGCAGTGCCCTCTGCCGTTTGGAAAGAACAGCGGGAGGCAGCTTTGGCGGGAATCAACCGGGAGAGCACCTTTGAAGGTCTGGGCTTTGATCTGGATCCCGAGGCCATTGCTCTCACCCAAGAAAACGCAGTCAAAGCGGGAGTGGGCCGAAAGATTGAGGCACAGGTGCAGGACATCGGCAGCCTTGTCCTCCCCAAGACCCACCATAAGATGGTGGTGCTTTGCAATCCGCCCTATGGGGAGCGGCTGCTGGAGGTTCGTCAGGCGGAGCAGCTCTACCGGAAGATGGGGAAAGTTTTTACCCGCCGTCCCGACTGCTCCTACTATATCATCAGCCCCCACGAGGAATTTGAAAAACTGTTCGGCCGCAAGGCAGACAAGCGGCGCAAGCTTTACAACGGCATGATCAAATGCCAGCTTTATATGTATTTAGGTGAGTAAAGCTTTTGCTCAAGGTATGAGCCTGCCAAAATCAGGCGGCTTTTTATAACTTTATTGCAATGCTCTTCCGCAGCCCTTATTTTCACCTGTTGTGTGACATCTTGCTCCTTTGGTAAAAAAATCTCCATTTTAATTTAGGAGGCTGCCATGAGTTCCACGCGGTCAGCGGGAGTGCTGCTCCACCTCACCTCATTGCCGGGTCGGGGTCCCATCGGAAATATGGGCCCTGATGCCCGGCAATTTATAGATTTCCTCCATTCGGCGGGGCAAAAGCTGTGGCAGGT
>CALCSA010000350.1 GCA_937894185.1 uncultured Clostridia bacterium
CTCAAAAAACTCTATCCCGTTTTTGCGTGATCCCTGAATGGTCAGACTACTAGGGGGTTTTTCCAATGGCTCGGCCACCATGACAAGGGAACCCTAGAGGGTTTTTCCAATGGCCCGGCCACCATGACAGTGATATGTATGAACTACGCCTCGGAAATTATCAATTCCCCAAATGCCAACATTGCAGACAAAATGATTACGTTATCGTTCCCGGCAACAAGTTTCTGCTGGGGGGCGGCGTCGCAGGTCCTGCTGTGGGATCATCGAGAAAATGACAAAACACTATGTTCCCCGAAAAGCATAAAGCTCTCCGGGGAACACAGTTGCTGTGCCTAAAGGTAGTAATCCAAGCCTTGCACCGCCTTGGAGCCTTGATTGTTTTTTATAACATAGAAATAGGGGCGATCGGAACTAGTGCTGCTTTGGTTAAACACACTTCCAGAAACAATAAACTCACCGTTTCCATCCAGCTTGCACATCCCCTGATGGTGGGAAATAAGGTCGGCAGATTGCCCGGAGCCGGGTGCACGGTCAATATTGGTCAGCTTAAAAGCCTTTGCATTGCCAGCCACATGACTGAGATCGGCAAATTTCTGTTCCAGGTTGGAAGCCCTGTGTATCGTAGCAAACATAGTAATCTCCTTTCGACCGTGGTTGGCAAGCCAATGTCCTAAAGCCTTTTGCTCGCTAAATGCTTATATAGATTGTAATGCGAAGGCTTGTCATTCTCGACTGAAATCTTTATGCTTTGAACCATTTGCAAATAATTCAAGCATTTTTTGTATAGTATAAGCACGGTTGCGCAGGATGGGCTAAGTCCGCATTCATCAAAACGTCTTGCTTGGTTGGTTGACCGGACTGCGTCTGAGAAACAGCGGCGCTACATAGTCGATCCCCAGCTCTCGGCTTGCCCTTCAATAGAAAGCGCACGCAAGGATGGTGTAACTCATTGTCTTTCCACAGAAACGCATCGGTAAAGAGCACCTCGCAACCTTGGCCTTGCAGCAATGCAAGTATCTCGTGGCTGGGACAGTTGTCGGTTCTATCATTGGAAACGCTGATGACCGTACTGATAGGCGAGAACTGTTTTAGCAGGTGAGGAGTAAGACACTGCCGGTGACCGTGATGGGGCAGCTTGAGAATATCGCAAGGCCCCGGCTCGGTTCTCTGCCAGTGAGTCGTTCCCAAATCACCGGGCAGTTCAATTTCCCAGCCCTTCCAAGAAAGCCGTATGCGGATACTGGTATCGTTAATCCAGCTGTCCAGATCGGCAAGGGATCTGCTTTCCATCTCGGGCTGGATGGCGCTTTGCCAGATGGCATCCTGTTTGGCACACAGGGCGTTGTCTCCGGAAAATACGCTTACCTGCAGATTTCCCGACCCAAGGAGATTCTTACCTTGGGTTTGATGGACCCGGCGGATGATGGTACCTTTGGCCTTTAGTTGCTTCAGGCTCTTACTGAAGATGTTGTATGCGGTGCAGAGATTTTCCGCCCCAGGTGAAAGGGGGCACTGGCCCATAAGCTGCTTGCCCCAAAAGCTCTCGGGCGGGAGGTGGTTACACCACACTTGGCCGATGGTACAATGCTCCATCACTTGGGCCAATCCCCCTACATGATCTAGATGGAGGTGGGTGATCACCACCAGATCAAGATGCTCCACCTTCTCCATTTGTAAAAAGCCTGCGGCACTGATGCGGGCGGAACCTTTTGGTACAGGGATATGAACATCGCCGCAATCCACCAGCATGGTAAAGATTGTGCGCTTCTCCTCCAACTCCCGGATTAAAATGCAGTCCCCATATCCCACGTTGACAAAATCAATCAGGAGCATTTCCCTCATCCTTTAACACGTGGAGTTTCGGCAGATCCAGATTAATGCGCACCTTGCCGGAAATGGCTCCGGTTAAACCGGGGTTGGAGTCGTCCACAATGAGAGTGTGGTTGTTGCACCTCACAAAATAGCGAATGTAGCGCCCCAAAAAGCTGTAGTTTTCAATTTCGCCTGTTAGCTGCCCCTCTCCGGAACCCTCCTCGCAAACGGTCATGCATTCGGGCCGGACCATAACAATGCAGCGGTCTCCTTCTTTAAGATCCACCTTTGTATCAAAGGTAAGGAGCTGATTGGGGTACCGAACCGTCATCGTCTTTCCGTTGTAAGATTGCACCACACCGGGTAGGAAGTTGACGGTTCCCACAAAATCGGCTACAAAGCGGTTAACCGGGCGGAAGTAAATATCCCAAGGGGTTCCCAGTTGCTCGATTCGCCCCTTGCGCATGACAGCAATGATATCCGACATGGAAAGAGCCTCGTCCTGATCGTGGGTGACATATATGGCGGTGATGTGGAGCCGCTGCTGAATTTGCCGCAGCTCGGTGCGCACCTCCACCCGCAGCTTGGCGTCCAGATTGGAAAGAGGTTCGTCCAACAGCAGAATTTCCTGCCCCATGATCAGGGCCCGGGCAAAAGCCACCCGCTGCTGTTGACCCCCGGAAAGCTGCTTGGGAAAGCGCTTTTCCAGACCGGTGAGGTTAAACATCTCCAACATCTCGGCCACCCGGCGGTCCTGTTTCGCCTTGGGGGTTTTTCGCAGCTTGAGACCGTAGGAGATGTTCTCGTACACTGTCATGTGAGGGAAGAGGGCGTATTCTTGAAACACCAGTGGAGTGTTCCTTTTAAAAGGCGGCAG
Organism: uncultured Clostridia bacterium; assembly: GCA_937894185.1. Taxonomy (GTDB): domain Bacteria; phylum Bacillota; class Clostridia; order Oscillospirales; family Ruminococcaceae; genus WRAV01. The sequence continues at coordinate 2,690 of CALCSA010000350.1, forward strand.
GCCATTCATCCTTTTCCCGTCAATAAACACATCCCCCTCTTCCGGCTCCGAAAAACCGGCCAGCTGGCGCATCAGGGTGGTTTTTCCGCAGCCCGACGGCCCCAGCAAAGTGACAAAGCTCCCCTTGGGAATGCACAGAGAGATGTTGTCCAGCGCCACAAAATCATCAAAGCGTTTGGTGACATTTCGAAACTCAATAAAATTTTCCATATCCCTTTCCTCCTACAACTCCAGCTGGATACCCTGCCGCCGGAGCACAGCCTGCGAGACCTTGAGCACTGTAAAGGCGATGGCAATCAGGGTGATCGTAAAGGCGGCGGCGCTGCCCCACTGCCCGGTTTCCACCAGACCCATAATGGAAATGGTACCCACAATGGTACGGGGCGCGTATAGAAAGATTACCACGCTCAGGCAGGTGACCGACCGCAGAAAGCTCAGCACAAAGCCAGAGATAAAAGGCCCCTTAAGCAAAGGCAAAATCACATCCCGAAAGCTTATAAAGCTGCTGGCCCCCAGATTGAGAGCAGCGTCCTCCACCGAGGCGCTGATCTGCTGTAACCCGGCGGTACAGGCGCTGTAGCAGGTGGGAATATTCCAAAACAGCAGGGCCAGCACCATAATGGTGGCGGTTCCGGTTAGCTCCAAAGGCGGTTGGTTAAAGGCCATGACAAAGCCAATGCCAAGAAAAATTCCCGGAATCGCACCGGGCAGAATGGCCAGAAAGTCCAGTAGATTATTGACCCCTACCTGCTTTTTCTGGACAATGTAGGCCAGCACCATGGCCAGCAGGGATGCTCCCAAAGAGGCCATAAAGCCAAACTTGATGCTGTTCCAAATTTGCTCGCCCTTCTGGAAGACATAGGCCATATTGTTTAAAGTCAGGGTCCAGTCATACCCCCAGGTTTTGGTAAAGGCGCCCAGGGCAAGAGAGCCGTAGACCAGCAGCACAAAGAGAGAAACCGCCATGGTCAGGGAAAAGAGTCCCCACTTGACCCAGGCCGGGGTCCTTAGGGGAACCAGGGAGATTTCCTTGCCGGTGATGGTCACATAGGAGCGCTTGCCTACCCAAAACCGATTGATAATAAAGATGGCCAAAGCCGGTACCAGTAGGGCGGAGGCCAACACCGCAGCGGTGTTCATGTCGTACCAGCCGGAAATTTGCATGTAGGCCTCGGTGGGCAGCAGGGCCATGTCCCCGCCAATCATCATAGGGTTGCCAAAATCGCAGAGCACGTTGACCGCCGCGATCAGGGCTCCCCCCGCCACTCCCGGCCGGCACAGGGGCCAGAACACATCCCGGAACACCTGCCAGCGGGTAGCGCCCATGTTGTAGGCGGCGTATTCCAGATTAGGGGATATTTTTTGCAGCACCCCCAAAATCACCGAATAGGCATAGGGGAAAAAGGTAACGGTTTGAACGATCCAAAGCCCCAGCTTGCCGTAAATATCCACGTGGAGTCCCAGCAGTCCTTTGGTAATAATCCCCTGAATCCCAAACAGCAGAATGTAGCTCAGGGCCACAATAAAGGGGGGTGATACAATGGGAAGCAGGGCCACAAAGCGGAAAAGACCCTTGCAGGGCACATCCAGACGGGAAAACAGTCTGTTTATGACCCTTGTTTCCACCGTACAGGACAGGGTGGAAACAAGGGTCATAAACAGACTGTTTTTCAGAGCGTTGATCCAGCGGCGCTTGACAAACAGCTGGGCGTAATCCGATACTTGCGGCACGGTGATCACCTTGATGACGGGCCAGACGGTAAAGTAACCCACCAGCAAAATGATCAGCACAATGACCCCAAGAAGCAGAGGCTCGTTTTTCAGCCGCTTCATTTCCTTAACCGATTCGTGTAGAGTTGTACCCGCCGCCATACGCTCACCTCTCCTTGTATAGGGGAAACTCCCCGCCACGGGGGTGGGGAGTTTCCCGGTGTTAATGTCGCCGTTAGCCGCGGTTGGCGGTGATTTCATTTTCGAACCACTCAACGACAGAGGGCTTCATCTCTCCGGCTTTGGCCCGATTGTAATCTACCAGATCCACCTCGTCAATGGTAGGCAGCCCCTCGGGAGCAGGCACATCCTCCCGTACCGAGTAGCGGTTTGCAATATCCCGGTTTAGCTCCCCAGCCTCTTTGGTTAGCAGCCAGTCAATAAAGGCCTTGCCATTTTCCGGATTGGGGCCGCCCTTGACCAGAGCCGCACCGCCAATTTCAAAGGCAGTCTTTTCAGGAATGACGATCTCCATGGGGTAACCCTGCTTCTGGGTCTTAAAGATGTCGTGAACCCAGGACATCCCCACGATAAATTCGCCGGTAGCCACAGGGCTGATGCAGTCCCCCGCGCCCTTATAGTAGTGGTGAACCACCTGATCCAGCTTCTTCAGATACTCTTTTCCGCCGTCCTCGCCCAGACGGAAAATTTGGTTGGCGCAGAAAATGTAGCCACCTCCCGCCGTCGCCGGGTTGGAGGTGACAAAGACGTCCTTGTAGCGCTCATCCAGCAGATCGTCCCAGGTTTTGGGCCGTTCCAGGCCCTTGGGGGCCAGCTCGGCATCGAAGCGGCCGGTGTTGATGACGATGCCCAAAACCCCCATATACCAGCCGTTCCAGTAGCCGTTGGGGTCCACAAACATGGGGTCGATGTCGGCGGTCTTGGGGGAGGGGTACTTTTCAAAGGCGCCTACCGCCCCCAGAGGATCGTACAGGTCCACCGAACCGCCTACCATCACGTCGGCTTTGGGATTGGCCATTTCGGCCTGCACTCTGGCCGCAAGATCTCCGCCGCCCAGGCGGATGTACTCAATCTCAATGCCGGTCAACTTTTTGTACTCCTTCTGAATCGCCAGAATATCATCTTCGTTGAGGGCGGCGTACACCACCAACTGTTTGCTGCCCGTGGCCTCGGGTTGGGCCGGTGCAGATTCTGCGGGGGCGGGAGCCGGTTGGCTGGTGGAAGATGCCGGAGGGGGAGTTTCGGCCGGGCTGGCAGCGCCACCTCCGCACGCGGTCAGGCCAAGCACCAGCACGAAGGTCATCAGGATGGACAGAACTTTAATTGTACGCATAGGTATCGTGTTCTCCTTTCAGTGTGTTGGGTAATCTTGGTATTCCTGAGTTTGCTATCTTCAGTATAAAGACGTTATTTGAACGTGTCAATAGTTTTTACAAAATATCGAGTTATTTTGTTAATATTGCTATGTGACGCTATGGTTTAGTTGTTTATTAATACAAAATAAATTGTTTTAGCTAATCTATTGTCAAATCATCCAAATCCATGTAAACTAGGAATAGAAACAATTCGGCGGGAAAGGAGGGGGAGCGGTGAGAGCACCTACCATTAAAGACATTGCCCGGGAGGCAGGGGTATCCCACGGGACGGTTTCCAACGTGCTCAATGGGCGGGGCAATGTCAGTGTAGAAAAAATCCATCTGGTGGAAAGCGCTGCCGCCCGTCTGGGATACCGGATTAACGCAAAGGCTCAGCTGTTGCGCAAAGGCACCGGAAACACCCTATCCCTGATTATTCCCGGCACCCACTTTTCCCAGTATGCCGACCTGTACGAATCCCTGCAGCAGGAGGCCAAAACCTATGGGCTGACGGTGCAGATTTACAGCACCAATGCTCTGCAGGCGGAGGAGGAAGAAGCCATCGACCTTGCCATCGGCTCCCGCACTGCCGCCATTGTGGCGGTGATTGGATTGGAGCCGGGGAACCGCCATCTTCAGATGGCGGCAAAACAGATACCCATGGTGTTGGTGGACAACCATCTTTCCGCCCACCGGAACACCCTGTTGGCGGGCTTTCGGTGGGAGCAGGCCGGGCGGGAAATCGCCGGGGCACTGGGACGATATCAGAAGGTGGGACTCTTTACCGGCATCCAAAAGGCTACTCACATCCGGGATTTTTGCACTGGGTTTTTAACGGATTTTTCCGGGCAGGTGCACCATGTAGAAAGCACCGACCAATTGGTTCCGGTGCAGGCCTTTTCCCTATTTGAGGGGGGCTTTGATCTGGATTGCATCGTCTGCACCGACAGCTTCCGCAGTCAGGCGGTTAAGCGGGCAGCCTCTTTCTGCTGCAAGGATTTTTGTCCTGAGATTGTGTGGGTGACCTCCCATCGGGCTATTGGCCAAAGCGGCAGTCTTTGCTACGGGCTGGACTATCGGAATCTGGGGCGCAGCATTATCCGCCGCCTGTTTGGGGAGGAGGATCAGCTGGAGCTGATCCTCCCCTGCGAGGGATTTTCCACCTCTATTCCCCACATCCAGTTGCCCGATGGCCCGCTGGAATTCCTCACCGTCAACTCCCCGTCGTCGGTAGCTCTTTCCCGGCTGCTGCCCCACTTCCGCAAAAAGACCGGGGTAGATATCAATCTGACGGTGGTGGCGCTGGACGCTATTTACGATCTGGCTCGTGCCATGCCGGAGGAGTCCCGCTTTGATCTGATCCGAATGGATATGGCTTGGATTTCCGAGCTGGCTCCCCATGTCTACCGTCCTTTGGATGAAATGCCCTTTCCCTGGGAAAAGCTTACCGAAAAAATGCTGCCGGTGTTCCGGCAGGACTACACCTCCGCCTATCGGACTCCCTTTTGCCTGCCCTACGACCCCAGCACTCAAATTTTCTTTTACCGGAAGGACCTTTTTCATGACCCTACCATGAAGCGGATGTACTACGAGATGAACCGCAGGGAGCTGGAGGTTCCCGCCACCTTTGAGGAGTACAACCGGGTGGCCCGCTTTTTTACCCGTGCCTACAATCCGGATTCTCCTATTTTGTACGGCACCACTACCGCCATCGGCAGTTCAGTGGTAAGCCCCAGCGAATATCTGCCCCGGCTTTTCGGCTTTGGAGGCAGTCTGTTTGATGAGAGCGGGCGGGTGAGTCTCATGACTCCCGCGGCGGTGACGGCTCTGGAAAACTACATTGAAAGCTATAACTACTCGGACAAAACCATCTACCAGTGGTGGAAGGGCGCGCTGGAGGGCTTTGCCAACGGCTCTGCTGCCATGACAGTGGTGTTTATGAACTACGCCTCGGATATTGTCAACTCCCAGAACGCCAGCATCGCGGGGAAAATCGGTTACGCTACCGTTCCCAGTAACAAGCCTCTGCTGGGGGGCGGCGTGGTGGGAATCACTCACAGTAGCGCCAAGGCAGAGCAGGCCTACACCTTTTTGCAGTGGCTGTACAGCGACGAGATCGCTCCGGTCTTTACCATGCTGGGGGGGCTTTCTCCCTGCAGGACCGTGTATAAAAACCAAGATGTACTGGAGCTTTACCCCTGGCTTTCGGCCGCCTTGGAAAGCTTTCCCATAGGGCAACGGCGCCTGCACAACAACCTTTATGTTAACTTTAGTGAAAAAAAGCTGGAGGAAATTATCAGCGCTCAGGTCAAAAACGCCATGTTTGGGCTACTCTCACCTCTGGAGGCTCTGCAACGGGCTCAGCGGGAAAGTGAAAAAACATTTATTCCCCGGAAGGCATAAGGCCCTCCAGTCCGTGGGTCTGAAACAAGGCGCATCTACAGTAATAGCAAGTTTGCTAGCATTTGTTGTTGATGGAATAATAGCCACTTACACCGTTCAAAAATATAGCGAACAGGGTGTTAAGGCTTCATGCAGTTATTTAAAAAAATGCCTTTTTAGTAAGCTTTGCTGTTAAAACACAGTAAACAGCGAATCAATACATGTAAGAGTTAGCACCCGACGTAATAATTGGACTATACCGTAAGAAACGGACATTGAGAGAAGACACCCCCTGTTGTAGAATCACTACAACAGGGGGTGTTTGGCATGAAAGTAAAACAGCACGGGGCACAGACAGAGGAAACGAAACAGCAGGGATGCATGGGTTTCCATCCTGTTGCCTTTGATGCTTCTCTACAAAACCACTATTTACTCCAAAAAATCCCGCCCGAACCCTGCGGCGCAAAATTCCAATGGCCTTGTTCTCTGCAGCCGGAAAAATTGCAGGTCGTCTATTGCCTTTGGCAGATATTCATTCCACAGCTGCGGGACTAAGCAAAGTACCCCCGTACTGGGTGCGCAGGTGCTCTGTCATAAAAAAGAGCACCACAACGGGTGCTCCAAGGGTAACTGCTCTCCTCATAAACAACGGGAGTCATTTTTTCCTCTATTAGTTGTACACACAGGGCCTTCCGCAGCAGTTCTACTCTGCCAAGGAAGGCTCTTTCCGCCACGCCGGTTCGAGTATATTTTCCGCCCGACCGGGCGCCTCAATCAATTCCCAGCAAATCGCAGAAGGTCAGCATATAAATCTCGGCAGAATGAACCACATCCTCCACATCCACATCCTCGTTGTAGCCGTGGATGCCCCCAAGGTTGGCAGGCCCAAACTGAATGGTGGGGATGCCCAGCTCGCGGTAATACTTGGCGTCACTGGATGCCCACTGGTAGGCGGGACGCACCGCCGCGCCCCAAATCGCCTCCGCATGCCCATGAAGTGTTTTTACAATGGCGGCATCGTAATCGGTGTAGTTGGACTGCGCCTTGAACTCCAGTTCCGCCTCCACGCCCTCTACGCCGCTCTTTTCAATCATGGCCTGTACCGCGGTCCGGATGTCCTCGTGTTTGATTCCGATGGGAAGGCGCATGTCTACCATCGCCTCACAATAATCAGGAACCATATTGATCTTGGTGCCGCCGGTAATCATCCCGACATTGGCGGTGAGATGGTCAATGGCGTTTTGTCCCGCTTCTCCAAGGGCCTGTCTTGCGATATACCGGGAGTTTTCCAGCGCTATGGCCTGATGGGAGCCAAAATGCCCCGGAACCTGCGTCAGGTCGTCGATGTGAATCAGCACCTTCGCCAGCTTGATAATGGCGTTGTCTCCCACATAATTGCCGATGCTGCCGTGAGCGGGGGTGCCCCGGGCCATCAGCTTCATGTGGCAGATACCTTTCTGGCCGATTTCTATGTTGTCAAAGGAGGTGGGCTCTGCCACCAAACAGGCGTCTCCCCCGTCGGCATAGCCGTTGGCACACAGCCAGCTGGTTCCGTAGATGCCGGTGGTCTCCTCATCCGAGACAATGTGCAGGCGGATGTTGCCTCCCAGCTTTGCGCCGGACTCCTGAAGCAGCCGCATGGTAAACAGCAGCCCCGCAACGCCGGCTTTCATATCCGAAGCGCCCCGCCCGCGAATTTTGCCATCCACCACATCGCCGCAGAAGGGGTCAAACTTCCAGCCTTCGCGCTTGCCTGCCGGCACCACATCCACATGGCCGTTGAGGATGATGCTAAAGCCGTCATCGCTTCCCATTTTGGCCAGCACACAGGGGTAATCGGAGCTTACCTCCACCCGCTCACAGGCAATGCCGGAATCCTTCAGATACTGCTCTACAAACCGGATAACGGTCAGCTGCTCCCCATCGGGGTTTTCGCTGGGAATGCGCAGCAGGTCGGATACCAGCCGCACCAGCTCGTCCTGCCGTTCCAGCACCTGCTGATGCAGGGTTTTCTTGATGCTCATCAGGTTTCCTCCTTGTACTCTTCCTTGTGGTAAAGAAAACACGCAACCCTGTGCCCGGGAAAAACTTCAGTCAGTGCGGGCCGTGTCTGGGTGCAGAGATCCATTCGGTTGGGGCAGCGTCCAGCCAGAGGACAGCCAATCAGGTCTCCAATGGGGCTGGGGATCTCCCCGGAAAGAGGGAGCTGTTTGCCCTTTTCAAAGGGGCTGTCCGGCGGAATCGCCGACAGCAGCGCTTTTGTGTAGGGGTGCAACGGATTTTGATAAATCTCATGGGCCCCGCACAGTTCCACCACGGTGCCCAGATACATGATGGCCACCCTATCGCTGATATGCTTGATGACCCCCAGATCGTGGGAGATAAAAAGATAGGTAAGGTTCCGCTGTTTTTGCAAGGAACTGAACAGGTTGAGGACCTGTGCCTGAACCGATACGTCCAAAGCGGACACCGGCTCGTCACAGACAATTACCTTGGGTTCCAGCACCAGAGCCCGCGCCACACTGATGCGCTGGCGCTGCCCGCCGGAAAATTCGTGGGGGTAGCGGTGCATGTGCTGCACATCCAACCCCACTTCCCGCAGGATGGACAATACCATCTCCCTGCGCTTGGCGGCATTGGGTTCCATGCGGTGAATCAGCAAGGGTTCTTCGATGGCAGCTCTGGTGGTGAACCGGGGGTCCAAAGAGGAATAGGGGTCCTGAAACACCATCTGAAGCTCCTTGCGGATCGGCCTTAAATCCGAATTGGAAAGGGCGCAGATATTGTTACCGCCATAAATCACCTCGCCGGAATTGGCTCGGGTCAACTGCACAATGCACTTGCCCAGGGTGCTTTTTCCGCAGCCGGACTCTCCGATGACGCCCAGGGTTTCCCCTTCGTACACATCCAGAGACACGCCGCTGAGAGCATGGAGGATACGGGGCTTTCCCCCCAGCTTGGAAGAGCGGATTTTATAGTCTTTTCGCAGGTTTTTCACTTGGAGGATCGGTGTTTTAGTCTCAGGCATTTTCGTTCACCTCCCCGCGGATCAGGACTTCCTTGCCGTTCTGGCGGTGACAGGCCACCAGATGGCCCGGCTCCACCTCAACAAGGGGCGGCACTTCTTTGGTGCAGATTTCCCGCACGTAGGGGCAGCGGTTGTAAAAGGCGCAACAGCCGCCGGTCAGCCGCAGGTCCGGCGGTTGGCCGGGAATAGCCTTGAGCTCGTCCGCCGGTTCGGCGGACAGGCGGGGCACAGAATCCAACAGGCCCCATGTATAGGGATGCAATGGGTTGGAGTACAGGGTTTCCATTTTTGTATGCTCCACGGTGGTACCGCCGTACATCACCATAACAGCATCGCACATTTCCCATACAATGCCCAGATTGTGGGTGATGAGCAGGATGGACATGTTCTTTTCATCCCGCAGCTTTTTCAGCAGGCTGAGAATTTGGGCCTGCACCGTCACATCCAAGGCGGTGGTGGGCTCGTCCGCAATCATAAACTTGGGCTGGCAGCTCATAGCCATAGCGATAATCACCCGCTGGCACATACCGCCGGAAAGCTCATGGGGATAGGAATTCATCCGGGCTTCCGGCTCGGGAATGCCCACCTGACGCAGCATCTCTGCGCCGATATTCCACGCTTCCTGTCTGGTGATGTTTTGGTGGGTGCGAATTTGCCCCACCATCTGCTCGCCCACCTTAAACACCGGGTCCAGAGAGGTCATAGGGTCCTGAAAAATCATGGAAATCTCGCTGCCCCGCAGTTTCCGCAGTTCCCGGTTGGAAAGGCTTTGTATCTCGCGGCCGTCAAAGATGATCTCGCCCTCCACAATTTTTCCGGTTTTGGGCAGCAGCCGAATCAAGGACGAGGCAGTGACGCTTTTACCGGAACCGGATTCGCCTACAATCCCCATAATCTGGCCCCGGCTCATGGAAAAGCTCACGCCATCCACCGCCTTGGCAACGCCGCTGGCCGTAAAAAAGTATGTTTTCAGGTCATTCACCTGAAGAATCTGGTCTTTCATAAGGCCACCTCTACTCGTATTTCGCTTTCATAGCCTGGAACGCCTCCCGCACCCGCAAGATCGCATCCGGGTTGGTGAGAAGGTCCACACCGGTCATGGCAACGGCCTTGGCGGCCACCTCAATGGCCCGGTAGCCGGCAGGGGTGCCGCAGGCATCGTCAAATTCCCGGGTATGCCCCCTGACACCCGGCACCACCATAATATAAGATTGCAGGCCCGGCACCTTGTGGGTGACATCCCCCATATCGGTACAGCCGATGCCAAGCTCCTTCTTCCGGGGCATAACCGGTTCGCCCAGCGCTTCAAAGTTAGCCTGCAAAAAGTTCTCAAGGACCTCATTGTTGCGGATGTCCTCGTAGGTGTATCCATCAAAGCGATGCTCAAAGCGGGTACCGGTCAGTTCCGCCAAATGCTCACAGATTGAGATCAGGCGGTGATACAGTTCCCACTTGTATTTCATGGAAAAAGAACGCACCGTAAACTTGGCCTGACAGTGGTCGGGAATAAAAATAGGATCCTCGCCGCCGTTGGAGATAATGCCGATGATTTTGCCCCGGTCGGCGATTTCCAGCCGCAGGGCCTGAATGATGTTGAACAGCTCCAGCACAGGAACCAGAGCGCTGACGCCCTCCTCCGGCCAGGTTGCGGCGTGGGCTGTCTTGCCGTAAAAATCCACAATTACATCGGTGCGGGAATAAGAGATATCGTTGACCACGGTTTCGCTGGCGGAGTGGATCAGCATGGCGGTGTCCAGCCCGTCAAAGCCGCCCTGCTCCAGCATAATGACCTTGCCGCCGCCGCCTTCTTCGGCCGGGGCGCCAATCACCGTCACCTTGCCGCCAAACTCGTCCACCAAAGGCTGAAGCGCCCAAGCAGCCCCCATGGCGATGGGAGTCATCAGGTTGTGGCCGCAGGAATGGCCCATGCCGGGCACGGCATCGTATTCGCCGACAAAGCCCAGATTAAGGCCCGGCTTTCCGCTGTCGTACTCGGCGCGGATAGCGGTTTCCAGCCCGCAATAGCCGTGCTGCACCTCAAAGCCCAGCTCCCGCAGAGACTGTGCCACCGCAGCGGAGGACTTAAATTCCTCAAAGTTATATTCGGGGTTCTTGTGGATATAATCGGCCAGTTCCCGCAGCCGCGGCATGATTTCATCCACACGGGCCTGCACCGTTTTTTTGTAGTCGTTCATCCTCACCCATCCTTTCCGAGAATCGCAAAACGTTGGCTCCATCCGCGGGACCGTTCCGGCCACTCTGCGGTGGGGCCCAACGGGTTATTTCTTCATTTTGGGGTCCA